>JAADCW010000083.1 GCA_013154225.1 Chloroflexota bacterium | reverse complement strand
GAGGAAGACGAAACGCCGCTGAAAAACGCCATCGAGGAACGCATCATCGCACGGGTGTGCAAGCGGGTCGCGGTCAAAGGCGGGCAGGTGCTTTCGCCGCAGGAACAAGAAGCCCTGATTCGGGATCTGGAAGCCTGCCAAAACCCGCGCTCCTGTCCCCATGGGCGGCCTACGATGATCCACATCAGCATTGACGCGCTGGAAAAACAATTCGGGCGTTTAGGTCCCAAATAAACACGCCAAGGAATAACGGATGGCCGCAGGAGAACCTGCGGCCTTTTGCATTTTTTGATCTGGCTCGCGTTTTCAGCGCTCAGGTAGAATTTGCGCCCTTACGCCAATTTTTCTTCCAGAGGAAGAGTTTTTTCTGTGGCAGGGAATGGACGGCATCCTCTTACAGTAACGGAGGAAGCCTTTGCCCACAATTTACGCGTGCTCTTTGCGGTCTTATGGGCAAACGCGCAAAATTGTGGTAAGATTGGCGCGTTCAGATACAATCTCATACGCGGCACTCTTATCCAGAGAGGTGGAGGGACCGGCCCTGTGAAGCCTCGGCAACCTGAGCCCGCGGACCTGCAAGGGGAACCACGAGCAGGGCGCGACGCTCAAGGTGCCAATTCCGGCAGACGGATGTTCTGGAAGATGAGAGGGCAGCCGCGCAGCCCTTAGAGGATGCCTTTTGCCCTTTCGTTCCAGCGGAAGGGCAATTTTTTATGCCTCTCACGCCGCGTAAATATCCAAGGAGGCAACATGAGCACAACATTCATGCAATCGCCATCTTTGTTGTTCACGTCGGAATCGGTCACCGAAGGCCATCCCGACAAAATGTGCGACCAAATCAGCGATGCGGTGTTGGATGCCTTTTTAGCCCAAGACCCCTATGCCCGCGTCGCGTGCGAAACCGCGACCAAAACCGGCTTTGTGATGCTCTTTGGCGAAATTACCGCCAACGCGACTGTCAATTACAACGACCTGGCGCGTGAGGTCATTCGGGAAATCGGCTATACCGGCAGCGAAACTGGCTTCGATGCCGACACCAGCGGCGTGCTGGTGGCTATTGCCAAGCAGTCGGGCGATATTGCCATGGGCGTAAACAAAGCCCTGGAAGCCAAAACCGGCGAAATGACCGAAGAGGAAATCGAAGCCATTGGCGCGGGCGACCAAGGCATGATGTTTGGCTATGCGTGCAACGAAACCGACGTCTTGATGCCCATGCCCATCTATCTGGCGCACAAACTCACCCGCCGCCTGGCCGAAGTGCGCAAACAAGGCGGCCTGCCCTGGCTGCGGCCCGATGGCAAAAGCCAGGTCACGGTGGAATACGCTTACGGCAAGCCCAAACGGGTGCATACCGTGCTCATCAGCACCCAACACGCGCCCGACGTCAGCCGCAAGGAGCTGGAAGAGGGCGTCATCGAGGAAATCATCAAGCCCATCATCCCGCCCGAACTGGTGGACGGCGACATCCGCTACCTCATCAACCCCACCGGCCGCTTTGTGGTGGGCGGCCCCATGGGCGACGCGGGCATGACCGGCCGCAAAATCATCGTGGATACCTACGGCGGTATGGGGCGCCACGGCGGCGGTGCGTTCAGCGGTAAAGACCCGACGAAAGTGGACCGCTCCGGCGCTTACGCCGCGCGCTGGGTGGCGAAGAACATCGTGGCCGCGGGCCTGGCCGACCGCTGCGAAATCCAGGTGGCCTACGCCATTGGCGTGGCCAAGCCGGTTTCCATCAATGTGGAAACCTTTGGCACTGGCCGCATTCCCGACGAGCAAATCGCGGCGCTGGTGCAACAACACTTTGACCTGCGGCCTGGTGCGATCATCCGCGACCTGGACCTGCGCCGCCCCATCTATCGCCAGGTGGCCGCTTATGGGCACTTTGGCCGCGACGACCTCGACCTGCCTTGGGAACGCACCGACAAGGCTGAGGCACTGCGGGACGCGGTGAGATAAAAATCAGAAATTAGGAAAATTAGGAACTAAGCATTAGGGCTTTCAGCGAAATGCCCAAGGGGCACGGCGCTGAACACGACAAATTGCTGCATAGATTTCGCATCCCCAAGGGGCACGGCAATGCTGTGCCCCTTTTGCAATGCCGCTGTCAGGTTTCCCATCTCCCATCCGATGGATTGCTTCAAAGCGACCGCGCATTCCCTGCCAAGAACACAACCTGCCTGCCGCGCTTTACTGGCTATACGAAAGCGCCCCTTGCGCCAAAACGTGATGCCGCTAAGGGCGTCTTACATTCAAACCCACGGCTTTTCCGCTTCCGTCGCTTCTGCTTTTCTTTCATAGGGTAAAATAAAGCCAGCCTCTTTCAAGGAGCCCGCCATGCACCCTCTTGCCGGCATCTACGCCGCCGCGGTCACACCCGCAGACCCCCACGGCAAGTCCATCCCCGACGACCTGCCCCCCTTGCTGGACTTCCTGGCCGAGCGCGGCTGTCACGGTGCCCTTTTGCTGGGCACCACTGGCGAAGGGCCTTCTTTTTCACCCGAAGAGCGCCTGGCCATCATGCAAACTGCAACGCAAGTGCGGGAAACACACCCTGATTTCCGCCTGCTGGCCGGCACAGGCACCCCCAGCCTAAGCGAAACCGCAGCCCTCACGCGAGCCGCTTTTGACTTGGGCTTTGACGGCGTGGTGGTGCTCCCGCCCTACTACTTTCGGGACGCCTCGGACGAGGGCCTTTACCGCTGGTTTGCGGAATTGCTGACCACGGCAGTGCCCACAGACGGCGCGCTTTTGGGCTATCACATTCCCCAGGTTTCTGGCGTCGGCCTTTCCCTGGATTTGCTCGCCCGCCTGCACGACGCATTCCCCAATTTCGTTGGCATCAAAGACTCTACAGGCGACCCCGATCATGCGGCCGCGCTGGGCGCGCGCTTTGGCGACGACCTGCTGGTGCTCAGCGGCAACGACCGCCTGCTCACCCACGCGCTGACCCACCACGCGGGCGGCGCGATCACCGCGCTTGCCAACCTGGCCTCGCCCTGGCTGCGGGAAATCTGGGACGCGCACCAACAAGGCAAGGCCGCGCCCCACGCCCAGGCCGTCCTCAACCGCGGCCGCGACGCGCTGGAAGCCTACCCGCCTTTCGGACCTACCCTCAAAGCCGCGCTCCATCACCTGCACGGCTTCCCCCAATGGGGCGTGAGGCCGCCTCTGCTGCCCCTGCCGCCGCAACGCGGGCAGGAAGCCGCGCAAGCCCTGGAAAAGGCGCTCGCGTCCTGAACCAGGCCACCTTCCCCCCTATTTTGCCTTTTGCCCCAAGGCCCAACTGCCATCCCCGAGGGAGCCGCATGAACGAAAGCATCTACAATCACATTGATTTGCCCAGCAACTACCGACGGCGCAAAATCACCAACGCCGTCATGCTCTCGCTCACCGGCCTCACCGTCGTGCTGGCTGTCATTCCCCTGATTTGGATTACCGTGTACGTGGTGATGAAAGGGGGACGCTACATCAATTTAGACCTGTTCACACGCCTTCCTGCGCCCATGGGTATGTCGGGCGGCGGTGTGCTCCACGCCATTGAAGGCACGTTCGTCATGGTCACGCTGGCTTCGCTCATCGCCATCCCGTTGGCCTTACTGGCCGCGTTCTATCTGCTGGCACGGCCCAACACCACCCTGGCCCATGCCCTGCGTTTCAGCACCGACATGCTGGCCGGCATCCCTTCCATTGTCATTGGCTTGTTTGGCTACGCGGTCATCGTGGTCACCCAAAAGCACTTCTCTGCCTTTGCCGGCGGCGTGGTGCTGGCTATCATCATGCTCCCGGTAGTGCTGCGCTCAGCCGAAGAAATGCTCAAACTCGTGCCCGGCGAAATGCGGGAAGGCGCGCTGGCCCTGGGCTCGCCCGAATGGATGGCCGCGCTCAAAGTGGTGCTCCCTGCCGCGGCAGAGGGCATCATCACCGGCATTATGTTGGGCATTGCCCGCGCAGTGGGCGAAACCGCGCCTCTGCTCTTCACCGCACTGGGCAACGACAACTATGAAATCGGGCGCATCATTCGCGACGGCATCCACTACCACCAAAGCCTGGGACAAATCCTCAGCAACATCTTCGGCCAGCCCGCCGACGCCCTCCCCCTCACCCTGTGGAAATACGCGCAACAGCCCTATCAGGAACGCGTCCAGCTGGCTTGGGCTGTGGCCTTTGTGCTGATGGTTTTGGCTTTGGGGCTCAATGTCATTGCCCGTCTCTGGTTGGCCTACCGCCGCCGCAAACTCTATGGCTGACCCGGCCTTTTTCGGAGGAAACCCCATGCAACCTCAAATCGCCTTCCAGCAGACCGATACCACCGACCTCGCGGTCAAGATGGCGCTCAACAACCTTTCGGTCTATTACAAAGACTTCCGCGCCATCAAAGACATCACCCTGCCGGTTTACGAACATCGGGTGACCGCCATTATTGGCCCTTCGGGATGCGGCAAATCCACCCTTTTGCGCGCGCTCAACCGGATGAACGACCTGATTCCAGGCGCGCGCGTCGAAGGCGAAGTGCTTTTGGATGGCGAAAACATCTACGCGCCAGGGCAAGACGTGGTGGATATCCGCCGTCGGGTTGGCATGGTCTTCCAGCGCCCCAACCCCTTCCCCATGAGCGTGTACGACAACGTCGCGTTTGGGCCTCGCCTGTTGGGCTTGCGCAAAAAGGCTGTTTTGGATGAAATCGTAGAGCGCAGTTTGCGCGCCGCGGCCCTGTGGGACCACGTCAAAGACAAATTAGGTCAATCGGGCATGGCGCTTTCCGGTGGTCAGCAGCAGCGCCTCTGCATTGCCCGCGCCATCGCGGTGGAACCTGAAGTCATCCTGATGGACGAACCCACTTCAGCCCTGGACCCCATCGCGACCCTCAACATCGAAGACCTTATCCAAACCCTGAAAGAAAACTTCACCATCGTCATCGTGACCCACAACATGCAGCAAGCCGCCCGCATCTCCGACTTTACCGCCTTCCTCAGCATGGACGACGACCGCGCGGGCTACCTGGTGGAATTTGGCCCCACCGTGGACCTCTTCACCAACCCCAAGGAAAAACTCACCGAAGACTACATCACCGGACGCTTCGGATAATTCGCACCATTCCCGGAAGGAGACACCCCCATGCCCCGAAAAGTGCTGGAAACCGAACTCCAAAGCCTGAAAGCGCAGGTGCTTCGTCTGGGCGACATGGTCAAACAAGCCATGCTCGACGCCATCGAAGCCCTAAAACACCGCGATATTGAAGCCTCACAACGCATCATGGATACCGACCAGCAGATCAACGCCCTGCGCTTCGACATTGAACGCGCCGCGCTGGTGGTGATTGCTACCCAACAACCCTTGGCCCACGACCTGCGTCTGCTGGCTTCCATTTTGGACATCGCGGGCGAACTGGAACGCATGGGCGATTACGCCAAGGGCATTGCCAAAATCAACATCCTGATGGGCGACAAGCCTTTGCTCAAACCCCTCATTGACCTGCCGCGCATGGCCGAAATTGCCACCACCATGCTGGAAGATGCGCTCCAAGCCTTCGTACACGACGATGCGCAAACTGCCCGCGCCATTCCCCAACGGGATGACGAAGTGGACGCGCTCTACAACCAGATCTACCGGGAACTGATCACCTTCATGATCCAAGACCCCAAAACCATTGACCAGGCCAACTACCTGCTTTGGGCCGCCCACAACGTGGAGCGCATGGCCGACCGCGTCACCAATATCTGCGAACGCACGCTCTTTACCGTCACGGGCGAAATTACCGAACTGGCCTAAGCCTTTCCGGGCCGCGTATGCCACCCGCCCTATGAGAGCGCCCGAAAATTCAGCCCCCGCCAAGGACGCCGTATGAGCACCGAACGCAACGCTTCTCCAGCAGACGAACCTCAAACCTTTACCCCGCCAGTGGGGCTGCCGCCGCGGGCCAAGCGCACGCACATTCACCTTCCCGCGCGGCACAACGCCAAGCTTCAACAAGTTCTGGAAACCGTCCAGGCCGACGAAGAGCTCTACGCCCTCTGGCACGCGCAAAACGTCAACGCGGTCACCCGCCTGGGCATGTCTGACCACGGGCCAGTACACATGCAAATCGTCGCCAATTTGGCCCTGCACCTGCTCCGCCTGCTGGTCAAACACGGCGTCACGCCTTCTGCAGTAAAAGACCACGGCATGGATTACGACGACGCCGAAGTGATCGTCACCCTGGCTGCCCTGCTCCACGACATTGGCATGAGCATCCATCGGGCCAACCATGAGGAATACAGCCTTATCATTGCCGACCGCAAACTTCCCGGGCTTTTAGCCCCGGCTTACCCCGATGTAGGGCTGCGCACTTTGGTGCAATCTGACATTCTGCACGCCATCATCGCCCATCGAGCAGGTGGGCGCCCCTTCACCCTGGAAGCAGGCATCGTCCGCGTGGCCGACGCGCTGGATATGGCCAAGGGACGCTCCCGCATCCCCTTTGAGCAAGGCGAAATCAACATCCATTCGGTTTCTGCAATGGCTGTGGAAAGCGTGCAGGTGGAAGAAGGCGAAAAGAAGCCCATTCGGGTGCATATCATCCTGCGCAACTCCGCGGGCATCTTCCAGGTGGATTCCCTGCTCAAGGAAAAACTCAAAGGCTCAGGGCTGGAACCTTACATTGAAGTGCTGGCCGAAAGCACCGGCCATGAAGAACCGTTGGTGCGCATTTTTGAAATCTAAACTGACTACCTGACACAAAAGTTGCGCAACGCCTGGAAATCCTGTACAACGGGTTTGCATGAAATGTTACGCAGGTTACAGGCCCTCCAGATCAACAATAGCGGGCGACTTTCTCCCCTCTCCCTTTGGGAGAGGGGACGGGGGTGAGGGCGAA
>JAADCW010000120.1 GCA_013154225.1 Chloroflexota bacterium | reverse complement strand
CAACTGGACGAAACCGGCCAAACTCTACTCAAACACGCGATGCAACAAATGGCACTTTCTGCCAGGGGGTATCATCGGGTGCTCAAAGTAGCCCGCACCATCGCAGACCTGGAAGCCAGCGACGCCATCTTGCCCCAACACGTGGCCGAGGCATTGCAATATCGCCCCCGTGTATTCGAGTTTTAGCGCCGCGAGCGGTAAAAAGAGCGCAAATAGGCCTCCGCCTTCCCTTTTTCCACCCTTGCCGAGGGAAGGCTGCGACAACTTGTGCGTGCGCTCCCTCAAGCGTCCCCCACCCTTTCAAGCCCCTTCATGGTACAATGTTTTTACACCTGTTCTATTGAAAAGCAATAGATTTTAGCAAGGAGGTTCTCATGTTCCATCGGATCATCATCGTGGGCAACTTGGGCCGCGATCCCGAACTGCGCTATACCCCCAGCGGCACACCGGTGACCAACTTTTCCGTCGCCACCAACCGCACCTACACCAACGCCAATGGCGAGCAAATCAAAGAAACCATTTGGTTCCGCGTCTCGGCATGGGGCAAACTGGCCGAAACCACCAATCAATACCTGCGCCGCGGGTCGCGCGTGCTGGTAGAAGGGCGGCTGGTGCCCGATCCGGCCACAGGCGGCCCGCGCATTTGGACCCGCCAAGACGGCACCCCCGCGGCTTCCTTTGAAGTCCACGCGATGACCGTGCGCTTCCTGAGCAGCCGCGAAGAAACCGAAGCCCTGGCGCAAAGCATGGGCAACGCGGCTCCGGTGGACGATTTGCCCTCGGAAGAAGACGAAATCCCCTTCTAACACCTGACCATGAAAGAGAAACCTTCGCCGATTCGCCTTCGCGGCACCGAAGAGGCGCCGCTCATTTACACCAACATGGCGCGCCTCGGCCACACCCGGGCAGAATTCATCATTGATTTAGCCCGCTTTCTCCCGGGCGAAACCGAAGCCCGTGTGCTCGCGCGGGTGGTCATGACCCCGCTGGCCGCAAAACTACTCCACCGCGCGCTGGGCGAAAGCATTGCCCGCTACGAAGCCCTCAACGGCGAAATTCCCCTCCAGGGCGGCCCCAGCCTGGCCGATATGCTTTTCCGCCCACCGAAAGACAACCCTCCCTCGGAGTCCTAACCCATGCCTTCGCTGGAATCCATCGCGGAAACCATCCATCACGATTTTGAAGCCCGCACCGCGGCGCGCGACCGCGCCCTCTCCAACGCCCGCCAACTCATTCGGGCCTGCGCCCACGCCATCCGCGCGGTCCACCGCGACGACCACGCGCAAGCAGAAGAGCGCCTGGCCGCGGCTCGGGCCCTGGCCGACGGCCTCCGCACCGATTTGGCCGCCTTCCCCGAACTCTATTACGCGGGCTATACCCAAGATGCGCTCAAAGAATTTGCCGAGGCCAGCATTGTGCACGCGCTGACCAACGGCGGCGAACTGCCCACCCCCGAAAGCCTGGGCATCCCCTCTTCGGCCTACATTCGCGGGCTCGCCGAAGCCGTGGGCGAACTCCGCCGCCGCGTGCTGGACCTGCTCCGCCACGGCTATTCCCCCGAAATCGAGCGCCTGCTGGGGCTGATGGACGACATCTACGCGGTTTTGGTCACAATGGACTACCCCGACGCGGTCACATTTGGCCTGCGCCGCCTGACCGACATTGCCCGCAGCCTGCTGGAACGCACCCGCGGCGACGTGACCTTGGGCCTGCGCCAGCAAGTGCTGGAAGATTCGCTCCGCCAACTGGAAGCCCGCCTCGCCGACGCGCAAGACTAAACCCGCCATGCGAACCATCCGCGCTTCAGAAATTGGCACGTACCTCTATTGTCATCGCGCCTGGGGCTACGCCCGCCAAGGGCATCGCTCCACCAATCAAGAAGCCATGCAAGCGGGCACGGAATACCACCGCCGCCACGGGCAGGCGGTGTTTTTCGCGGGCGTCTTGCGCTTTATAGGCTGGGCCCTTCTCCTGCTGGCGCTCATGGTGCTGGCTGCCTGGTGGGCGTGGAGTTTGACCGGTGGCTGAAGCCCTGCGCTATTTCATCGGCTTTCTGATCCTGGCCGGCCTTTTTCTGCTCTGGCTGGGAAACCGCAAACGCAAAAAAGCGGGCATCCCCTCGGGCCGCATCGTGTATGCCGACACCGGCAAAGTGCCCCCAAAGCCCTTCTACGATCCCGAACTGGGGCTCACTGGCCGCCCTGATTACCTGGTCGAACACGGTGACCTTTTGATTCCCGTAGAGGTCAAATCGGCCAAAGCCCCACCCGAACCTTACGACAGTCACATCCTCCAGGTCGCGGCCTATTGCCTGCTGGTGGAACGCCAAACCGACAAACGCGCACCTTACGGTTGGCTCCGCTATCAGGATCGCGTGGATCGGATAGACTTCACCCCCGAATTGGAACAGCGCCTGCTGGACCTTCTTACCGAAATGCGGCGGGCAGAACGCCGCGGCCTTCCCGACCGTTCCCACCACTCCCCTGCCCGTTGCCGCGCGTGTGGCTATCGGGCCCTTTGCGACCAACGCCTGGACCGACCTCCTAAAAAGCAGAGAAAACTATGAGCAACGTCTCTCCTCTTCAAGCCAATGCCTTCCAACGGGTGGTGGTTGCAGCCCACCCCCAAGTGAAAGAAGCCCTGGCCGAAGGCCGCAAAGTGGCCGCCTTCCTGCAAAAGCACGGCATTGACGTGTATGCTGGCACCCTCTACGAAGACGAAGTGCGCCAGCGCGTCGAAAACGGCCAGGCCGACCTGCTCATTGCCCTGGGCGGCGATGGCACCATGCTGCGCGCCGGCCACCTGTGCGCGCCCCACGGCGTGCCGATTTTGGGCATCAACATGGGGCATTTCGGCTTCCTCATCGAAGTGGAACGCGACGAATGGCCCAACGCTATGCGCCAACTGCTGCTGGGCGAAGCCTGGCTGGAACGCCGCATGATGCTGGAAGCCACTCTCACCCGCCAGGGCAACGTGGTCCATCGGTGGGACGTGGTCAACGAAGTCGTGGTCAGCCGTGGGCAATACGTCCGCCCCATCAAGGTTACCGCGTTTGTGGACGATCTCCTCCTCGCCCGTTATGTGGCCGATGGCCTGATTGCGGCCACGCCCACGGGCTCCACCGCCTACGCCCTGGCCGCAGGCGGGCCAATTCTGCCCCCGGAACTCCGCAACATCCTGCTGATGCCCGTGGCCCCGCACCTGTCGGTGGATCGTGCCGTGGTGCTTTCCGAAGGCAGTACCGTGGTGCTGGAAGTGGGTGTGCAGCACGAAGCCGTGGTCAGTGTAGATGGCCACGACCCCGTCGCACTGGAAGATGGCGACCGCATTCACGTGCGCGCCAACAAGTTTTCCCTCCAATTCGTTCGCTTCCGCGAACGGGGCTATTTTTACCGCAATCTCACTTCCTACATGAACTGGAACCCCACGGTGGAAAAAGAAAGCCACCACCGCTAACTGGCTCTGCTGTTATCGCTTCGCGATCTCCGCTCAACGCGAGGTTTTTCCCTTATCCGCAACTCAGGTTAAAACAAAACAGCCTGCCGTTGGGCAGGCTGTTTTTTCTTAGGGGAATCACAAACTCAGGCTTCCAGCACCGGCACAAAGTCAAATTTCGTCACATCCACCAAACCTTTGTCCGAAATCCGCAGTTCGGGGATGACCACCAGCGCCATCAGCGCCAACTGCATGTTGGGGTTCTTGATGGTGCAACCGCATTTGCGGAAGCCTTCCAACACTGTCGCGGCTTTCTTGGCTACCACTTCCGCGCGTTCGGTGGACATCAACCCCGCGATGGGCAGTTCCACCAGGCCAATGACCTCGCCGTCCTTGACCACCACCTGGCCGCCACCGACCTCAGCCAGTTTGTTCGCGGCCACGGCCATGCTTTCCTCATCAGTGCCCACCACAATCATGTGATGGCTGTCGTGCGCCACCGTCGAAGCCACCGCACATTTGCCCTGGAAACCAAACCCATGCACCAAGCCCACCTGCACCGTGCCTGTACCGCGGTGGCGTTCCACCAACGCGGCTTTGGCCAAATCCATTTCAGTGTTGGGCTTGACCTCGCCATCGGTAACCGGCACTTCCATCACCAGGTGCTTGGTCGGCGCCTGGCCTTCGATGATGCCAATCACGTGGGCTTTGACCGTGCCGCTGGGCTTGGGCGCAGGCAGGCGGAAATCGTCAGCAGTGAGCGGATGCCCCAAATGCACCGATTGCCGCGCCCAATCGGGGTACGGATATTCGGGCAGGTCAATCAGCAGTTGGCCGTCTTCGGCAATCAGCACGCCCTTGGCAAACACCTTGTGCACGTGGAAGTCGGCAATGTCGGGCACCAGGAGAATGTCTGCCCAGCGGCCGGGTGCGATCATGCCCATATCTCGGCTGACGCCAAAGTGCTCCGCGGTGTTGATGGTCGCCATCTGAATCGCGGTGATGGGCAGCAGGCCCTGGCTGATGGCATGGCGGAGCACCCGATCCATGTGGCCTTCGCTCACCAGGGTTTCCGCGTGGCTATCGTCGGTGCAGAGCAAGAATCGGCGAGAGTCCAGCCCCATTTCGGTAATGGCCTTGACCTGAGGTGCCACGTCCAGCCAACCCGAGCCGTAGCGCAGCATGGCTTTCATGCCCTGGCGCACGCGGGCAACCGCGTCTTCCAACCGCGTGCCTTCGTGGTCGTCTTCTGGGCCGCCAGCCACATAACCGTGGAAAGGCAAACCCAGATCCGGGCTCGCATAGTGCCCGCCAATGACCTTGCCCGCCGCAGCCGTAGCCGCCATTTCGGCCAGCATTTTCTCGTCGCCGTTGAACACGCCGGGGAAGTTCATCATCTCGCCCAAACCAATGATGCCATCCCACGACATGGCCTCGGCCACATCTTCGGGGGTGATGGTGCCGCCGGGCGTTTCCAGCCCCGGCGCAGAAGGCACACACGAGGGCACCTGCACCCATACGTGGATGGGTTGCTGGCGGGCTTCGTTCACCATCAGGCGCACGCCCTTGAGGCCAAAGACGTTGGCGATTTCGTGGGGGTCAACGAACATGCCCGTGGTGCCGTGGGGCGCGACCGCGCGCACAAATTCCGTGACCGTGACCATGCCCGATTCCACGTGCATGTGGCCGTCGAGCAGGCCAGGCACCAGATACATGCCTTCCGCGTCCACCACGGTGGTGTTTTCGCCAATGGTGTGGGAAGCATCCGCGCCCACAAAGGCTATGCGGCCATCCACCACGGCTACATCGGTGTTGGGAACGATCTCGCCGGACTGCACGCTCACCCACTTGCCGTTGCGGATGACCAGGTCAGCGGGCTCGCGGCCCATCGCGACCGCGACTAACTTCTGACGGGTTTGGAACCAGGTTGTGGAGTCCATAACAGCCTCCGTAAATTATGGGGATAAAATTAGCGGCGAGGCAAAACACTCCTCACCGCGCGCGTTCATCGTTTGATGACCATCGCCATCGCGTTGGCCAATTCAAAAACTTTGGGCACCAGGCCGGCTTCTTCAAAAGCACGCCGCACCCCTGGGAATTGGTAATCATGGGTGAGCAGCACGCCGCCGGGGCTCAAACGGGGATAGAAGAACGCAATACCATCCCTCGTGCTCTGGTAAAGATCCACATCCAAAAACACAAAGGCAAACTGCTCATCCTCCACTGGCCCCGCGGTTTCCGGGAACCAGCCCACATGGTATTCCAAATGGGGGTAGGCCGCCAAATACTGCTGGACCTCCTCCAGCGGCGCGGCAAACATGCCTTTGCGGAAAAAGCCCTGGTCGGTTTCCGTGGCTTCGGGCAGGCCCTCAAAAGTATCGAACAGATGCAGAGTTTTCTCCGGCCCTTTGGCCTCGGCAATCAGTTTGGAACTGCCGCCGCGATACACGCCCACTTCCACATACGCGCCAGGCACCTCACGCTGGGCGCGCGCCACCGCATACAGAGCGAACGCCTCAGCCGTGGTCAGGCGCAGGTCGCTTTCCTTGCACACCCGCTTGATCAGCGCCATGATCTCCGGGTCTTTGTACCCGTTGTAAATGGGCTGTTCAATCGCACAAATCAGGCGATGGATGGCAAGGCGAAAAGTGTCGGATTTTCGCAGGGCGGTGTAGATGAAATCGCGAAACGGCATGAAGCCCTCAAGTCAAAGCGTGCTGTGTTGGAACCCGCTCAATCGCCGTCCACAATGCGCCGAGCTGCGCGGTTGTGGGCTTCAATCAGCGAGGGGAGATCAATGGTGGTCAACTGGCCTTCTTTGACCACAAAGCGGCCGCCAACCACGGTGTAGTCTGCACGCACGGGAGCGCAGAAGACCAGCGCTGCCACGGGGTCATGGAGCGCGCCCGCGTAATCCAGGCGGTTGAGGTCCACCGCGAAGAAGTCCGCGGCTTTGCCAGGGGCGAGTTGGCCAATGTCGTCGCGGCCAAGCACGCGTGCGCCCCCGCGGGTGGCCATTTCCAGGGCCTGGCGGGCGGTCAACAACGGCGGGGCATCCGACCCGCTGCGGGAAAAGCCCAGCACCCCGGAGCGCACCCGCCCCAGCAACATGGCCATGCGGGTCTCTTCCAGCAGGTGCGAGCCGTCGTTGCTCGCGGAGCCGTCCACGCCCAGCCCTACGGGCACGCCGGCCATCAGCATTTCGTAAATCGGCGCGATGCCCGAACCCAACCGCATGTTGGAAGCTGGACAGTGCGCCACACCCACGCCGTGTTCCGCATACAGGTCAATCTCGGCTTCATTCACATGGATACTGTGGGCAAACCACACATCCGGCCCGATCCAGCCGAGTTCTTCCATGTAGGCTACCGGCCGCTTGCCGAATTTTTCCAGGCAGAAGATTTCTTCGTCCTCGGTCTCGGCCAGATGGGTGTGCAGGCGCACGCCGTATTCCCGCGCGAGTTTCGCGCTTTCCCGCATCAGGTCTGCGGT
>JAADCW010000192.1 GCA_013154225.1 Chloroflexota bacterium | reverse complement strand
CTTGGCACTTGCATTTCCACGCAATCGCTTCTATAATCCCATTATGCTCTCGTTCCAACTCTATCAACTTCAGCAGGTGGATACCCGCCGCGATCAACTCCTGCGGGAAATCCAAGCCCTGCAAGCCCAACTGGCGGACCGCGAGGAAGTGGTACGCGCGGAATGGGCTTTGACGCGCGCGGGCGAAAAGGTGGAAGAAGCCCGCCGAGTGCTTTCCTCGGCTGAGGCTGAAGCCGAAGCCGTGCGGGCAAAATTGCAGCGCACCGAACAAGCCTTGTACGATGGCAGTGTGCGCAATCCCAAGGACCTGCAAGATTTACAACGGGAAGCCGAGGCCTTGAAACGCTTGTTGGCTCGCCGTGAAGATGTGGAACTTCAGGCCATGTTGGCGTTGGACGAGGCAGAACAAGCTCTTTTGGCGGCTGAGGAGCAGTTGAAAATGGCTAAAGCCAGGCGGCGCCAAAACGAAGCCCGCTGGCAAGGCGAATTGGACGAAAAGCAAAAAGCCCTGGCAGGCCTTGATGCCCGCAAGGCGAGCCTGTGTGCGGAAATTGCGGCCGATGCCTTGGCCGTTTATGAAAAATTGCGCCAAAGTCGGCACGGCTTGGCCGTGGCGACGGTGCATGACGGCGCCTGTGATGCTTGTGGCGCACCATTGACCCCCGCGTTGCTCCAGGCGGCTCGCAAAGGTGAGCCCCTGGCCTTTTGCCACACTTGTGGCCGCATCCTTTACGTCCCATGAGCCGTTTCTTACGCATTCCCGATTTTTCCCCATTTTGGTTTTGGTTGGGCGTGTTGATGGGCAGCCTGTTTTGGTATGCCCTGACGCGCTTTTACCCCACGTATCGCCGCTGGCAGGAACGCCGCGCCGCGCGCAAAGCCGAGAAGGCCACGTCGCGGCTTAAGCGGCGCACCGAGGAATGGCGGCGGTGGGTCGCCAAGGAAAGCCAGGGCGCACACCTGGCCGCGCCTTTGTTCCCTCTGGAGGCGGTCTTGGTGCCGCCCAAGGTTGTCGCACGGATGCCTTCTTATTTGCCCCAAGGCGTCAACCGCCCAGAAGACATTGCCCTGCTGGCCGTGCCCTATACTCCGGATTTTCCCGAACTGGCCGCGCTGTATCATGTGCCCACGCTAACCTTGCCTGAGGCCCTGCAAGGCGGTGCGAACTTATTGCTTTGGGGGCGCTATGGTTCGGGGAAGTCCACCGCGTTGGCTTATTTGGCCCTTTTGCTCGCCCGCCGCGATCCCAAGATGGGCGATTTGGCCGATGCCCTGCCCGTGCCTGTGCACGTGGCCGACTTGCCTCTGCCTTTGGACGACGAGGCAGACCCCTTGGACGCGCTGTTCACGGCCCTGGGGCGGCGGGTGCCGGAGCGGTTGATGAAGGCCCTGCGGCATCAAATTCCCGCCATGCTTCAGGAAGGGCAGGTGCTTCTGCTCATTGATGGCGCGGACGAAATGGCGCCCACGCGTCAACCCGCTTTGGCCGCCTTCCTGCGGCGGCTGATGAAGGCCTACCCGCGGGCCCGGATGGTGGTCGCAGCTTCCCCTGAGCACCACGACGGCCTCTTGGCCCTGGGGCTGCGGCCTGTGACCCTGGCACTATGGTCGGAAACCGAAGCCCAAACCTTCCTGCGCCGCTGGGGCAAGGCCTGGCAGCGAGAGATTGTGCCCATGATGGAAGCCGCGGCAGAAGAAGACGCCCCAGCCGCAGATTTAGACCCCCTCTTGCTCAACCGTTGGCTCCTGACGGCTGAACCGGCTTATCGTCCCTTGGAATTGACCTTGAAAGCCTGGGCCGCCTACGCCGGCGACGCGTTGGGACCTTCCTATGGCGATGCGGTTTGGGCTTACATTCGGCGCATGTTGCCCGAAGAATCTGAGCGCGCGTTGCCTGCCCTGGAAGCCCTGGCCCTGCAATTGACCCTGGGCGCAGGCGACGCGGTGGCTGAGAAGGAAGCCGGCAAAGACAAAGCCCTGTGGGAAGATGTCGTGGCCGAAGAGGAAGCCGAACCCACAGAACCTGCAGAAACCAAAGGCAAGCGGCCGCCCAAGGTGCGGCGTTTGCTTCCTTCCTTGTTGGAAAGCGGCCTGTTGGTAGCCTACAACGACGAGCGCATAGGGTTTGTGCACCCCACAGTGCGCGCCTACTTTGCCGCTCGGGCCTTAGCCGAAGGTGGGGAAAGCCGGCTGTTGCGCGGTGATTGGTGGGAAGGCCGCACCGAAACCCTGGGCTTTTTGAGCCAGATGGGGCGGGGCGGTTCAGTATCTGCTGGCTTGTTGGAAGACGACGACATCCTGGTACATGCCGGCGCGTTGGCCGCGGGCCGCGCTTTGTCCTATGGCGGAGAAGCCGCCTGGCGGGGCGAGGTACTGCGGGAGTTGGCTTCCCTGGTCACAGATTTGGCTTCGGCCTTGAATTTGCGTGCCCGAGCCGTGGTTGCCCTGGCCCTTTCGGGGGAAAAGGGCATTGGCGCGCTGTTCCGCAAGATTATGGGACACCAGGATCTGACCGTGCGATGGTTGGCCGCGCTGGGGGCTGGGGCTGTGCGTGACGCCAAGGCCGTGGACGCGCTTTTGGGCTTGCTTTACGACCCCAGCCGGGCGGTGCAGCGCGCGGCCGCGCTGGCTTTGGTGGCCATTGGCACCGACGAAGCCCTGGAAGGTCTGGCCACGGTGCTGCTTTCGGGCGACGACCTCCAACGGCGTATTGCCGCCGAGGCCCTGGCCAACCATCCGCAAGAGGGTTATCCCACCCTCAAGGAAGCCATTGGCATGGAAGACGATTTGCGCATTCGCCGGGCCGCAGTCTATGGCCTGGCACGGGTGCCTGAGCCGTGGGCGCAGGAAATTTTGGCCAAGGTCCAGGTGGAAGACAGCCAATGGGTGGTGCGCGACGCGGCCGCAGCTGTACTCGAACAAGCCAAACAGCCTTCGCCTTGCATCCCCAAGCCTTTGGAGCCTCTCCACGAGGCCCCGTGGCTGATTGCCTTTGCCGCGGAGCACGGTATGGGTGTGGCCCCAGGCCAACCCGCGCTCACTTTGTTGCACAAGGTTTTGGTCGAGGGAACGCCAGAGCAAAAGGAGGCCGCTTTGGAGCGCGTGCCTTATTTGCCGGGCGAAGACTGGGCGCGAGAGGTGTACAACATCCTCTACGGACGCGCCAGCGCCTTGCGCGATGCGGCTTTTGATGCTGTTTGGGCTTTGCACATTTCGGGTGTGGCACTGCCTTCGCCAGTGCAGTTTGGGTTTGGCTAAATTTCGTTGGGCTCAGATTTTCCCCGCCCCTTATCCTGGCTTCAGGGTAAGGGGCGTTGTTGTTTCGACGGATGCCGCGATGGGCACCCAAGGCTCCCCGCGGTGCGCGAACAGTTTGCCCTGGCGGGCTTGGGTTACCTTGTTGCTCACTTTTTACATTCTCTTTACATCCCGTTCATTTGCGTTTTACAAAGAGAAGGTAAGATGAAGGCGATGGCAAAACGCCATGAGTAATTTCACGACCCGACTTCATCCCCAAGACTTGCCCCTTGGGTTTGAAGCGAAGTACCAGGAGGTGCAATATGTTGAAAAAAGTTTTACCCCTTTTCTTGCTTGCCGCGCTCGCGGTAGGGCTGGTTGGATGCAGCACGACCAACAGCGCGCAAGCTGCTGCCCCCACGACGGACGCGTTTTACGGCGGTCGTGGTTATGGCCGCGGCGGGCCGCAGGGCGGTGGGGCTGTGGCGCCCCAGGAAGACTTCGGCTCGTCCGCGCTTTCTCTGCCCGCTTCCGACCTGAGCGATGAAGAAGCCCAAGGGCTGCTCTACATGCGGGAAGAGGAAAAACTGGCCCACGACGTGTACATCACCCTCTACAACCAGTGGCATTCCCAGATTTTCTCCAACATCAGCCGCTCGGAACAGATGCACATGGATATGGTGTTGGGCTTGATCGAAAAGTACGGCCTGGACGACCCCGCGGCAGGGAAGGGTTTGGGCGAGTTTACCAACCCCGAACTGCAGGCGTTGTATGACAAACTCGTGGCCCAAGGCAGTCAATCGTTGGCCGATGCCCTGAAAGTGGGCGCCGCGATTGAGGAAATTGACATTCTGGATTTGCAATCCCGCCTTGCGCAAACCGACAATGCAGACATCCAGCAGGTTTACCAAAACCTGATGGCCGGTTCTGAAAACCACCTGCGGGCTTTTACCCGCACCTTGGAAGCCGAAACCGGTGAAACCTACCAGCCCCAATATCTCAGCCAAGACGCTTACGACGCAATCATCAGCAGCGCCCCGTCGTTTGGTGGTGGTTACGGTGGTGGGCGAGGACGTGGTGGCTGCGATCACTAACCCTGATTGCTGATTCCGCCATGTCCTCACAACGGGCGGCGGCTCCGCTGCCGCCCGTTGTCCTTGCCGGTACATCGTATCGCAGTCGTTTCCCTCTCCCGCGCCTTGCGTGTGGTTCCCCAGAAAGCATTTGATAACGCTCTTTTAGCCTGCCTGATTTGCCATTGAAGTTTTATCATGGAGGAGGTGGCACAATGACGACAGCAACCCGTGCAACCACGCGGTCCGTGCCCAAGCGCAAAGCCATGGCCTTTCGCTGGCGCTCTTTCGTGTCTGTGTTCTTGTTCTTCCAAACGATTGTGCTTGGGATTTCAGGCGTCGTGCTCTACATCGCACCTTCGGGCCGCATTGTCAACACTTACGGATGGCGTTTCCTCTTGTTTACCAAAGAGCAGTGGGAGGCCATTCATACGATTTGGGGTTTAGCATTTATTATCGTGGCGATTTACCACATCAAATATAATTGGCGCTCGTTTTTGGGTTACATGAAGGCCCGTGTCAAGCGTTTGTTCAACCTGCGGCGGGAATTCGTCGCGGCTGTTGTGGTGAGTGTGTTGCTGATGGTCGTGTCCGCGGCCAATGTGCCGCCGGTTCAGCAGATCATGGATTTTGGCGAAAATCTCAACACCTATTGGGAAGAACACCTCAGCCAATCCACCAATCTCAGCGGCGAAGAGGTGCTCTCTCATGGCGGTTATGGACGCTACACCGTGGCAGATTTGGCCGCACAAAACAACATTTCCGTGGTTACCGCGCTGGAGCGCCTCAAAGCCTATGGCATTGAGGCCCACGCCACCGATGATTTGCTGACGCTCAGCGAGCAAAGCGGCTATACGCCGGGCGAATTGTCCGCAATCATTGAGGGGCTTCCACCCGAAGCTCACCAAGAGGAAGAAGACGACCACTGAGTTCCCAATTAGCAGCCCCGAAGGGCTGCTTTTTTTTGTGCTCGGGCTTTGTGGTATGATTATGCTCCACTCAGACCGTTGTATCCTTCCTGTCTGAAAGGAGGTGCCAGCAACAACTTACCGCGAACAGCGGAGGGAAAGCGCCAGGCCCGCGTCAGGTGCGCGGGTGACGAGGATGAGGGTTCCCCACCGCGAGGTGGGGCTAACCGACGCCACGCGTCGGGAAAATCGAAGGATCGGCGGATGCCCTCACGGGGTGGCCACGCCCCGTCCCTCCCACACCAGGGGGAAAGAAGCAACCCAGGCGACAACACCGCACGGGCAACCGAGCGGTCAAAACGCCTGGGAGTGGCATTGCAACCAGCAATTTGAAATTTGCGCTTTGCAATTTGCAATCCGCATTTGCATTTTCCTACAATTTGTACCCTTGGAGGTTTTCCCCATGTGTGGCATTGTTGGCTACATTGGGCCGCGTGACGCGACGCCCATTATCCTCAATGGCCTCAAGCGGTTGGAATATCGTGGTTATGATTCCGCAGGGCTGGCTGTGCTCACCGAGCACGGCGTGGAACTGCGTCGTGAGGTCGGCAAACTCCATCGCCTGCAAGCCCTGGTCGAGGCTGAGCCGCTTTCCGGGCACGTGGGCATTGGGCATACGCGCTGGGCAACCCACGGCGAGCCTTCCCGCCGCAACGCGCATCCCCATGTGGGTGAGGCGGGCAAAGTGGTGGTGGTGCACAACGGCATTGTGGAGAATTTTCTCGCACTGCGCGACGAGCTCGCGGCTGAAGGCGCACAGTTCCGCTCGGAAACCGACAGCGAAATCATTGCGCATCTCATCGAGCGTTTTATGAGCCAGGACACTGGCCTGGTGGAAGCCGTGCGCCAAACCCTGCGTCTGCTGGAAGGCTCCAACGCGGTGGTGGTGATGTCGGCCCTGGAGCCGGACAAAATCGTCGCGGCCCGCCTGGGCAACGCGGGCGGCATTGTCATTGGTTTTGGCGAAGACGAGATGCTGGTGGCCTCTGATTTGCCCGCGATTTTGGAGCATACCCGCCGGGTGGCCTTCCTGGAACCGCGGCAGATGGCTGTGGTGCGCCGCGACGGGGTGGAGGTCTTTACTCTGGATGGCGAACCCGTGCCCGTACAGCCCACGGTGGTGCCCTGGGATCCTGTGGCCGCGGAAAAGGGCGAATACCGGCACTTCATGCAAAAGGAAATCCACGAGCAGGTGCGCGGCCTGACCGATACCATTGCTGGCCGGGTGGATTTTGAGGAAGGGCGCATTTATCTGGACACCCTCAACCTGACCGCGGAAACCGCCCGCAACATCCACAAAATTTTCATCACCGCGTGCGGCACCGCGTATCACGCCGGGCTGGTGGGCAAAACCCTCATTGAGCGCATTGCCCGCGTGCCTGTGGAAGTAATGGTGGCCTCGGAATTCCGCTATGCCGACCCCCTGGTGGGCCCCAACGACGTGGTGCTGGCCATCAGCCAGTCGGGCGAAACCGCGGATACCCTGGCCGCGATGGAAGAAGGCCGTCGCAAGGGCGCACTGCTGTGGTCCATTGTCAACGCGATTGGCTCCCAGGCCATGCGCATAGCCGACGGCTACATCTCCATGCAAGTCGGGCCGGAAATCGGCGTGGCTTCCACCAAGGCTTACACCGCGCCGTTGGTGGATTTGTATATGCTCGCGGTGC
>JAADCW010000027.1 GCA_013154225.1 Chloroflexota bacterium | reverse complement strand
CATGTCTTCCGCGGTGTTGGTTACCAACCCAAACCCCTCATAGGTCAGGAATACCACGCCCGCGGCGAACAGCATTTTATCCACATGGGGCCAGTGCACGGGCGAAAGCAAGTCAGGCTGCAGGAAGAAAAAGCCCGTGATGGCAAACAGCAACAACACGCCCACGTTGGCCGCCACAATAACCAGCTCGGAGCGCCCCACGGCCTTTGCGCCTAAAAAATTGATGGCCGTAAAAATCAAAACAATTGCAGTGGCAAAGATGTTTTGCCAATACCACGGCGGGTTATGGAAGAACGTCATGAAATAAGCCCCGAAGGACCTGGCGTAAAGCGCGAGGGCAAACACATAGCCAAACCACAAAAGCACGTTAAACCCGCCGCTGATGATGCCATCGCCAAAGCCCTGGATGAGAAACTCCACCGGCCCACCCGCAGAGGGATAGCGCGCACCCAACTTCGCGTAGGAATACGCGCTAAACAGTGCCACCAGCCCCGCGATGGCAAAGGAAATATACACCGCGTTGCCGGCAATGCCCACCGCGGTGCCCAAAAGCGAATAAATGCCGCCGCCGACCATCCCTCCAACGCCGATGGCAACAGCCGACCATAAGGTCATGGCTTTTTTGGGTTGATTTGTATCACTCATCTTCGTCTCTCCTCTCTGCACGCGGCCCGTTACTTCAAGTGACCCGAACAAACGTTACGCAGTCACCCCGTGCAGTTGTCCTCACGCCTTCCCCGCAATTACCCTTGTTTGCAATGGCACGGCTTTCCCCCTTCCTTTTTATTAGAGTTTATTAGAGCCGCAACGTGTGCCAAAGCCAGCCAGCAGGGGAAGGAAAGTTTTAACATGACACTGCATAAAAACGAGCCTTGGAAAAGTTGCTGATACTTTATTTTACCCTCAGTTTCATCTGTTGTTCATCTTCCATCAGGTATTCAAATAAAAGTCTGATAATTGGGGCGCCCATCCCTCGCATCCCAACCCACACCTGAAGATTCGTTTGGCGAATGCTTTAACTTTACGCTTGGTGTAGAATAAAAAGTGAGATTACTCACGGGGCATTTGCTCCATCCCAAAACCACGCGGAGGCAACATGGCACACACAGCAGACGTCATCATCATCGGCGGGGGTGTACACGGCGCGAGTTTGGCTTTCCACCTGGCCCAGCGGGGCCTCAAGCCCCTGGTGCTGGAGCGCAAATTCGTGGCTGCGGGCGCGACTGGACGCTCCAGCGGTCTGGTGCGTATGCACTACGACCTTCGGCTGGAATGCGAATTGGTGTGGAAGTCGTTTGAATACTTTCGCAACTGGGAAGACATGGTCGGCGGCACGTGCGGCTTTGTGCGCACGGGCTTCATCCGCATCGTACAACCCCAATATGAAGACGCGCTGCGTGCCAACGTCGCAATGCAGCAGGAACTCGGCATCCCCACTCTGCTCATCACCGCAGACGACGTCAAACGCCTGGCGCCCTACTTTGAGGTCGGCGATTTCACCTACGCGGCCTACGAGCCAGAATCCGGCTACGCGGATCCCCCCACTACCGCGGCCAGCCTGATGGATGCCGCGCGGCGCATGGGCGCCACGCTAAAAACCGGTGTGCAGGTCACCGAAATTCTCACCGACGACAGCAAAGTGCGCGGCGTGCGCACGGCCGACGGCACCACGTACCACGCGCCCCTGGTGGTCAACGCGGCCGGCGCCTGGGCAGACCGCATTGCCAGCATGGTCGGGCTGGATTTGCCCTTTACCACGTGGAGCCACGACGTCATGTTCATCCGCCGTCCCAAGGCTTTGGGCCCCACCCACCCCACCGTGATTGACGACATCCACGAAATGTACTTCCGCCCCGAACAAGGTAGGCTCACCCTGGTGGGGCTGGAAAGCGGCAACCCCTTGGGCGAAGATCCAGACACTGACACCGAGCACCCCCACCCCGGCTTTGTGGAACGGGCTGTGGACCATATCTGCCGCCGCATTCCCATGATGGAAGAAGGCTCACTCCACAGCGCGCATCGCGGTTACGATGGCCTTTCTGACGATCAGCGCGCCATCATCGGCCCAGCGGGGCCAGAAGGCTTTTGGTTGAACTGCGGCCATAGCGGCACGGGCTTCAAGATTGCCCCAGCCACCGGCCTAAGCCTGGCCGAATGGATGGTGGATGGCGAACCTCACACCGTGGACATCCGCCCCTTTGCCCTCAGCCGCTTTGCCGAAGGCCGCCCTCTGCGTGCAGAACACCCTTACGCAGACATCTGGCGCTAACCCCTACGCGCCGCATCCCCTACGCCGCACACCACCCCTGCCATTGAGCCCACGCGCGGGTCCCCCTGGAGAATTTCCCCATTATGATGACCTCTTGGAAACGCCTCAGCACGCCAACCAAACAAGCCCTCATCCTTGTGGGCATGGCGGTGCTCCTTCTCATCGGTGTGCTCGGCCTGACCAGAGTTGTCACCAACCGCGTGCGCTCGTGCCTGGATTCCGAACTTTATCACCAGGCCATTGCCCTGCGGACGTGGTTTGTCAACGAAAGTTTCTACCTGCGGGATGAAGCGCGGCTCCTGGCCGAATTCGAAGGGTTTCAAGACCTGCTGACCCAGCACGACGAAGCCCAATTGCGGCGGCTGATGGCCCTGCACCAAAGCACCCATGAGGCCGATAACGTCTATCTTCTCACTGCCACAGGCAAACTCTACACCGCGGCTGCAAAGCCGCCCTTGGATGCCGATACGGTTTGGAACTTAGACCTGGTGCAAATGGGCTTCAACGGCCAGGCCCTGGCCGAACTCACCACCGTGGACAACCGCATCTGGCTCATCGCGGTGGCGCCCCACGTGCAGCCCACGGGAGAAACCGACGCGGTCTTCGTCATCGTGCGCCAAATGGATGCCTCTTTCCTGGAAACCCTGGTGGGCGGGTTCAACGGCATGATCATCCTCACCGACGGCAAGGTTTGGGTGGGTTCCCGCACCGACCACATGCCCCAAGCCGTATTCGACTCCCTCACCAAAGCCATCAACACCCAAAGGGGCGACCTGCTTCAGCCTTACAGCGTGCGCTTTGACGGCGCGACCTACGAAGTGCTGGTCGCACCTCTGGGGGCTACCCATTCGGGCACGTATGCCCTGGCGCTGGTCAAGCAAGCCGAAGTGCTCGACGACGCTCGTCGCGACGCGTGGCTGTGGGGGCTGGGGCTGGCGTCCGCGTTAGGGTTATTCGTGGTGCTGCTGGTCTGGTTCCACGAAAAAGAAGTCTTTGCCCCCCTGCGCAACCTTTCCCAAACCGCGCAGCGCCTGGCCAACGGGGAATTAGATGAGCCTGTGGAACCCACAGGCGTGGCCGACGTCCAGCAATTGGCCGAGGGGTTAGAGACCCTGCGCACCCAAATGCAAGCCTTGCTGACGCGCGAACAAGCCCTGAGCAAGCGGCTGGAAGCCCGCCTCGAAGAGCAAACCCAAGCCCTGGAGCAGGTCTGCCGCGCGCGAGAAAACCTGCTGGCGCAACTGATTTCTTCGCAAGAAGAGGAACGCCGGCGGGTGTCGCGCGAACTCCACGACGAAACCAGCCAGGAACTCGCCAACCTGATCGTGCGCCTGGGCGCGCTGGCCCGCATGGTGGACGACGAAGACATCCTCGAACAACTGCGCGGCCTGCGCAACCGCGCGGCCCAAACCCTGGAAGGCGTCAACCGCATTGTCATGGACCTGCGCCCTGGCTTGCTGGACGAATACGGCCTGGTGCCCGCGGTGCAGTGGTATGCCGATGCCCGCTTGTCGCCGCAAGGTATTGACGTCAAAGTCAAGGCCAAAGGCACCCCGCGCGATCTGACGCCCTACGTCCAGGTCAGCGTGTATCGGGTGCTGCAAGAAGCCATCAACAACATTGCCCGCCACGCGCAGGCCAAGCACGTCACCATTCGCTTTGACTGGCGCGACAACTTCCTGCGCATTGAAGTGGAAGACGATGGGCAAGGCTTTGACGTGGAAAGCGCCCTGGCCGACGCGCAGGAACACTTTGGCCTCCTGGGTATGAAAGAACGCATCGCTTTGCTCAACGGCAAGATGCACATCACCTCCCAGCCCGGCCAAGGCACGCGGTTGGTGTTCCACATTCCCTACGCCCTGCACCCCTCGGAGAGCCATGACGGACAAAATCAAAGTCTTGCTGGTTGACGATCACGCCATCCTGCGCGCGGGGCTCAAGGCCCTGCTCGACACCTACGACGATATTGAGGTCATTGGCGAAGCCGAAAACGGCGAAGAAGCCATCCGCCAGGCGCGTGAACTCAAGCCCGACGTCATTGTCATGGACGTCATGATGCCGGGCATGAATGGCCTGACGGCCTTGCGCTACATTTTGGAAGAAAACCCCGACGCGCGGGTACTCATGCTTACCCAATATGGCAACAAGGAATATGTGCTTCCTCTGCTGGAAGCCGGCGCGGCGGGGTATGTGCTCAAACAAGCCGCGGACACCGATTTCATCAAAGGCATCCGCGCGGTGTACGAAGGCAATTCCTACCTCTACCCTCCCATTGCCAAACTGGTGCTGGAAGCCCTGATGGAAGGCGAAGATGCAGCCGACCCCGAGCGCCGCTTGACGCCCCGGGAACGGGAAATCCTCATCCTTATTGCCCGTGGCTATACGAACAACGAGATTGCCAAAATGCTTTACATCAGCCCCAAAACCGTGGACGTCCACCGCACGCGCATGATGAACAAACTCAACCTGCACAACGTCGCGGAAATCGTGCGTTACGCGGTGCGGCGGCGGCTGGTGGATCCCTGGGAAGACTAAAAAATCCCCTGACTACCTGACATCAAAGTAACAACGCTGATTTGTGACAGGTCGTCAGCCCCACCTTTTCGGCAATTCAGCCGAGGGTTCCCTTACGGGCCCTCGGCTTTCGCTTTTTAGCCCATCAAGGGGCCAGAGCACTGCCCAAATAAGGGGGAAAGCCCATTTCAAATAAGGTTATCGCCTTATTTGTGGGAAACAAGCAGAGTGTTATGATTTTCACAAAGAGTTCTTTTCAATGCGCGGTTGTCAAGCAAAGGCAGTATGCCGTGACCCCTCTGAAGGTCTTGATCGCCAGCAAATCGTTAGCGGTTTGTGCCGAAATTGCCCAACATCTGACACGCTGCAGCGGCGTTCAGATTGTGGGCTTCGCGCACAACGGTCAAGACATCGTCCGGCAAACCCAGCGTCAGCACCCTGACCTCCTCATTCTCCACGTGCCTGGGTGCGGCTACCCCACTGTGGCCCTGTTCCAGCAACTGCGGCAGGCCCAACCCCAACTCCGCACCCTGGCAGTGGGTTGTTCTCCTGAGCATGTCAGGGCTTACTTCCTTCAATTGACACCGTGGGGCCTGAGTGGATGCATTTGCCAACTGCGAGGCGGTGAACTCCGCACCGCGGTGCGGACCCTTCAGCAAGGCGCATCCTTCTACCTTTGCCCTCGCGCCAGTCAGGCCCTGATTGACGCTTACCGCCGCATGACCCATCACTGGAGCCGAGAAGAAGCATGACACCCTCATCTTTGCCTTCACCTCGCACGCTGCGCCCAGGAACATGGCTGATCATCATCGCCCTGCTCTTGGGCGGCTGGTGGGCTGCCACCATACACATGCCTGCTCAGGCCCAAGGCGAACAACCCACCCCCATCCCCACGCCCACCCCCCTGGGCGAAGTCTCCCCCGATGCCAACTGCCGCATGTGTCACACCGATCACAACTTCCGCGGCCGCTTCCAAAACGGAGACACCATCAGCCTGTATGTGGACGTGGGCGAATTTGAAAACTCCGTCCACGGTCCAGCCGGGCTGGAATGCATTGCCTGCCATCCCAAAACCCAGAGTTACCCCCATCAACCCAGCAGTCCCCAAATCGACTGCACCACGTGCCACCCTGCGGAAGGCGGCAGTGAAGCAACCACACCCGACGTCAACTTGCTGGTGGATCTTCCCTACCAAGACCACCGCGCCATGACCCTGGACATCAACGAAGCCTGCCGCTCATGCCACGAAGAAGCCTTCAAGGAAGCCGCAGACAGTATGCACGTCCGGGCAATGGAAAGCGGCAACCGGGACGCGCCCGTATGCGTGGACTGCCACGGCAGTCACGACATCCAGCCCCCCGACCAACCCCGCGCCAAAATCACCAGCATCTGCGGCGAGTGCCACCATGCGGTGTACACCACGTATCAAGCCAGTGTCCACGGCGCCGCGCTGATGGCCGACGAATCCAACCCCGACGTGCCCACGTGCATTGACTGCCACGGCGTGCACAGCGTACGCGGGCCGCGCTCCCCCACCTTCCGCAACGACACCATCGCCATCTGCGGCGAATGCCACAGCGACCCCGCACGAATGGATAAGTACCACGTCTCCACCGACGTTTACCGCCTTTATCTGCAGGAATTCCACGGCCGCTCGGTCAACCTGGCCCGCATGGCCGAACACCCCAGCATTGAGGCCACGTGCTACGACTGCCACGGTACCCACAACATCCAGCCTGCCGACGACCCCCGAGCGATGGTCTCCCCTGAAAACATTCAAACCACGTGCCAGAAATGCCATCCTGGCGCGGGCAAAAACTTCCCCAAAGCCTGGATGGGGCACGAAGAGCCCACCCTGGAAAACGAACCCGTCCTCGCGGCCATCAACATCGCCTACGGGTATGTGCTGGTGCCGGGCGTGATTGGCGGGTTCCTGTTTTACATCGCCTTAGACGCACGCAAACGGTGGCTGGAAAAACGCCGCCGCCTGCGCCAAGCCATTGCCGAAGCCGAAAAGGAAATCGAAGAGGAATTAGGTGCCGACTATGACTTCTACGAAGAGTAAAACCTCCACCCTCAAACGCCGCCCGCGGACCGTGCCCGCGGAAGAGCCCCCTGTGGACCGCGAGGAAATCAAGCGGCGCCTGCTGGCCCGCCGCCTGCGAGAAGCCCAAGCCCTGGCCTCTCGGATGAAAATCCTGCCCGACGGCACGCGCGTGTTCCTGCGCTTTGACCGCGCCACCCGCTACCAACACCTGGTGCTGATGAGCAGTTTCATCACCCTGGCAATTACCGGCCTGCTCCAACATTTCAGCCACTACACCGCCATTGCCAAAATTGTGAACTGGCTTGGCGGCGCCGAAGCCCTCCGCACCGTGCATCACCTGGCGGCCATTTTCATGATCGCGGTCTCCATCTATCACGTCTGGACGATTTTTGAAACCT
>JAADCW010000113.1 GCA_013154225.1 Chloroflexota bacterium | reverse complement strand
ACCCATGCCCACCATCCTCCTCACCGCCCCTTACATGATCCCCTTCCGTGAACGCTTCCAGCCTGTGTTCGACCACTACGGCTTGGAAGTCATCGTCCCTGAGGTTCACGAGCGCATGGAAGAAGAAGACCTCCTGCGCTACGCCGGCCAGTTCGACGGCACCATCTGCGGCGACGACCGTTACACCGCCCGCGTGCTGGAAGCCTGCGCACCCCGCCTCAAGGTGATTTCCAAATGGGGCACGGGCATTGATTCCATTGACAAAGCCACCGCGGAAAAACTCGGCATCATGGTCGGCCGCACCCCCAACGCATTCACCATCCCGGTGGCCGATACCGTGCTTGGCTATATGCTGGCCTTTGCCCGCAACATCCCGTGGATGGACGCGCACATGAAATCCGGGCGCTGGGAAAAAATCCCCGGCTTTTCCCTCAGCGAAGCCACCTTGGGCGTGATTGGCGTGGGCGACGTGGGCAAAGCCGTGCTGCGACGGGCGCGCGCGTTCGGTATGCGTCTTCTGGGCAATGATATTGTGGACGTGGATCACGTCTTCCTGACCGAATACGGTGTGGAAATGGTACCCCTGGAGCGTTTGCTGCAGGAAAGCGACTTCGTCAGCCTGAACTGCGATCTCAACCCCACCAGTTTCCACCTCATCAACCGCGACACCTTGGCTCTGATGAAACCCAACGCGGTGCTTATCAATACTTCTCGCGGGCCGGTGGTGGACGAAGCCGCGCTCATCGAAGCCCTGCAAAAGGGCCAAATCCGCGGCGCGGCCCTGGATGTGTTTGAAGTGGAACCACTGCCCGACGACAGCCCCCTCAAACACATGGACAACGTTCTGCTGGCGCCCCACAATGCCAACTCCAGCCCCACCGCGTGGGAACGCGTGCACTGGAACAGCATCCGCAACCTTCTCATCGGGTTGGGCCTTCCCACCGAAGACCTTGACCGCCTCCGCCAAACCATGACCTCAACGCCTTGAGGCCCAGAAAGGAATTCCCATGACCTCTTCCAAAAAATCCCCTGCTCGCGGTGTACAATGGCTTGCTTTGCTGGTGGGTGCGTTTTTCTTTTGGGTACTCCTGCCAGGGATCTTGCTCTACCTTTCCGCGTGGATTGACGTTTGGGCCCACATTCCCCCTTTGCCCTTAGGCGTGGTCGGCGCCTGGTTAGGCGTGCTGTTGGCCACCGCAGGCCTGCTGCTGGCGCTGTGGGTGGTCTATGTCCAAATGACCATCGGCCAAGGCACGCCCCTGCCCTTTATGCCCACCCAACAACTGGTGCAAGAAGGCCCCTTCGCTTTCAGCAGGAACCCGCTCTTTCTCGGCGGCCTGGCATATTATTTTGGGTTGGCGCTGGCCGTGGGCTCTCTAAGCGCCCTCTTCCTGCTGGCCATTGGCGCCATCGGCCTGCATCTCTATGTCACCAAAGTTGAAGAGGCCGAACTGGAAGCGCGCTTTGGCGAAACCTACCAGGCCTACAAACGGCGGGTGCCCCGCTGGATTGCTTTCAGGAAAGAGCGCCATGACTAAGCGTACCGTTCTGATCACCGGCGCGGCCGGCGGCATTGGTCGGGCCATTGTGGCCCGCTTTGTCGAGGCCGGGTGGGAAGTCATCGGCTGGGACAAAGCCCCCCAGCCTGCTGATTTCCCTGCGCAAGCCCACTACCAACAGGTCAATCTGGCCGACCCCGCGGCCATCGAAACCGCGGGTAAAAAAGTACGTGCCGCACACCCCAAACTGCACGCAGTGGTCAACAACGCCGCGCTGCAAATTGCCAAACCCCTGCTGGAAACCAGCGTGGAGGAATGGGACGCGGTGCACGCGGTCAACCTACGCGCCGCGTTTTTGGTGAGTAAAACGCTCTTCCCCGCGCTGCGTGCCGCGGGCGAAGCAGGCGAAGGCGCGGCTGTGGTGCATGTTTCTTCAGTGCACGCCATTGCAACGTCGGCCAACATCGCAGCCTATGCGGCCAGCAAAGGCGGGCTGCTCGCGCTCACCCGTGCAATGGCCATCGAATGGGCGCCCTATGGCATCCGCGTCAACGCCGTGCTTCCCGGCGCGGTGGACACGCCCATGCTGAGGGCTGGTCTGGCCCGCGGGCATCTACACGGCGACGCGGTGGAAGCCCAACTGGCAGAACTCGCCCGCCGCACCGTCAACGGGCGCATCGGCAAACCTGCCGAAATTGCCGCCGCGGTCTATTTCCTTGCCGATGAAAGCCAATCGTCGTTCATGACCGGCCAACCCCTGGTGGTGGACGGCGGCGCGACCGCGAGGTTGAGTACGGAATAGTAAAATTGCGAAATTGCGGAATTGCGAATTGCGCCCCTCATTCGCAATTCCTAATTCCTAACACCCTAACCTTCCTAACCTATCTTTATTCACCATGCCTAAAACCCACGTCTCTTACCTCTCCCTCCTCCGCCGAGCCTACCAAACCGCACAGTGGCTCCCGCAGTGGCCGTCCGCGGCTTTCCACCCCTGGCGGCTGGAAAGCAAACGCCGCTTGGCCGCGCTGCGCAACGTCCATCGCGGGCAACGCTGCTTCGTCATCGGCAACGGCCCCAGCCTGCGGCATACCGACGTCTCCAAACTAAAAAACGAAATCACGTTTGGAATGAACCGCATCTACCTGGCCTTCCCAGACTGGGGCTTCCGCACCTCTTACCTGGTTTCGGTCAATGATTTGGTCATCGAGCAGTGTGCGGAAGATTTCCGCAGGTTGGACATGCCCAAATTCTTCACGTGGCGCGCCCGCCGCTGGATGCCCCTCGACGAGCACACCGCCTTCCTTTTTACCACCTACATGGCGCCCAAATTCGCCACTGACGCCCGCGGCCGCCTGTGGGAAGGCGCGACCGTGACCTACGTCAGCCTACAACTGGCTTTCCACATGGGCTGCGAGGAAGTCATCCTCATTGGCGTGGATCACAACTTTGCCACCAAAGGCCCGGCCAACCAAACCGTGGTGTCGGAAGGCGACGACCCCAACCACTTCCACCCCGGCTATTTTGGCAAAGGCTTCCGCTGGCAACTGCCTGACTTGGAAACCTCAGAACTGGCCTACCGCATGGCGCGGGAAGCCTATGAAAAAGCCGGGCGCCGCGTGCTCGACGCCACCGTGGGCGGTAAACTCACCGTGTTCCCGAAAGTGGACTACGAAAGCCTGTTTTGAGCCATGCCTGCTGTCCGCTGGGAAGCCATCCGACAAGAAGCCCAAGCCCTGGCCGCGCGCAGCGGTGACCCCGAGGCCTTTGCCGCCGCGTGGGAAGATTTGCTGAACCGCCACGCGGACCGGACGTTTCGGCCTGGGCAAGCCGTATCGCCTGTGCGGATGCCCACGTATCATCTGCCGCCTTCGGTGCTCACCGCGGTATGGCAAGGGCTGCGCGGCCATCTGGAATCCCGCCCTGCGCTGGTGCTTCCCCTGGCCGACCGCCTTTGGGCGCGGCCCGACCTGGAATCGCGGCTGTTAGCCGCCCGCCTGCTGGGGTTGGCCCCCACAGATCCGCCAGAGCCGCCCCTGGAACGCCTATGGGCCTGGCTGCAGGCTTCCCCCGCGCCCGAAGTCACCGACGCCCTCCTTCAATTTGGCACCATCCGCCTGGTGACCGAAGCCCCGCAGGCCTACCTGGACGCCGCGGCCCAGGCCCTTACCGAGCCCGACCGCGCAGCCCTGGGGCTGCGGGCCTTGATTCCCCTGGTGCAAGCACCCAAATTTGAAAACCTGCCCCGCGTGCTCAAGCACCTCACCCCTTTGCTCACCCCACCCGAGGCCGATCTACGCCCCGAACTTGTGGCGCTGCTGCGCGCCCTGGTGATACGCTGGCCTGAAGAAATGCTGCCCTACCTGCGCTCGGTATGGCACACCTCGCCTTCGCCTTTGCTCGCGTGGCTCATTCGTCGGGTTTTGCCTCTCTTCCCACCCGAACAAGCCGCAAATCTCCAAGCCTTGCTTCGCTAAAGCCCATGCCCATGCTCTCACCTATGTGGACGACCCTTCTCATTGCCGCGTTAGCCACGCTCTTGCTCATCAGCGGCAAAGTGCGCGCCGACATCGTCGGCTTGCTGGTCGCACTGGCGCTGGCTTACACCGGTATTTTGCCCCTCGACAAAGCCCTGGCTGGCTTTTCCAGCAACGTGGTTTTCATCATCATTGCCATCTTCATCCTGACCAAAGGGCTGGAAACCAGCGGCGTTACCGCGATGATGGGCGAACGCCTGGGGAACCTGGCCCGCGGTTCAGAACGCCGCCTGGTGGTGGTCACCATGCTGGCCGCGGCCGTACTTTCGCTTTTCATGAATACCGTTGCCGCGGCCGCGGTGCTCCTGCCGCCTGTACTGGCCATCAGCCGCCAAAGCAAAAACATTTCACCCTCGCGGGTGCTCATCCCCTTGGCTTACGGTACCCTGCTGGGCGGCACAGCCACCCTGTTGACCACTGCAAACCTGGTCACCAGCGCCTCCCTGGCCGCCCACGGCTATCAGCCTTACGGCTTGCTGGATTTTCTCCCCGTGGGCCTGCCCGTCACCATCGCGGGCCTGCTTTACATGGTGTTTGTGGGGCGGCGTCTGCTTCCCCGCTATGAAGACGCCCACGCACCCCGCACCTCCTTTGCCGATTTGATGGAAGCCTACCGCCTCCGCGAAGGCCTGCACCCCCTGGAAGTGACCCCCAACTCGCCCCTGATTGGCCGGCCCGCGCGCAAGCCTCACCTGGCCCGCGAAAGCGGCCTCACCCCTGTGGGCCTGGTCACCCCTCGCGGGGTGCGGTTTGCCCACCAACTGCCGCCGGAACGCCGCCTTTTGCCCGGCGACGTGCTGTTGGTGGCCGGCAACATCCAAAAGGCCGATTTGGAAGCCCTGGGCCTTCGTCCCCTCAGCGACGAAGACATCTGCGACGACTTCCGCGAACGCGCCACCCTGGCCGAACTCACCCTCAACCCCCGCGGGGATGCGGTGGGCAAAACGCCCCAAGAACTGCGCCTCTACGCCCGCTATGGGATGCGCGTGCTGGCCATCTGGCGCCACGGCGAAATTTTGGATACCAACCTCCAGGCCGTGCCCTTGCAAAAAGGCGATGCCCTGTTGGTGCAACTGCCGCCTGAAGGGCTGGAACAACTCCGCAACGCGCCGGATTTCGTGATTTTGGAAACCTTCGGGGGTGCCCGCACACGGCCTTCGTGGCAGGCCGCGGCCGCGGTGGGGCTCTTGCTTTTGGCCCTGGTGCCCGCGGCTTTGGGCTGGCTTCCCCTGGCGCTTTCAGCCCTGAGCGCGGCCACGCTGATGATGCTTTTGGGCATTGTGCCGCCCGACCAGGCTTATCAGGCCATCTCATGGCGGGTAATCTTCTTGATTGCTGGTATGATACCCTTAGGCGTCGCGATGCGCGATACCGGCGCGGCCGCGTTCCTCAGCCAGCAAATGCTCAAACCCCTGGCGCATTCCCCTGCGTGGATGGTGGCCGCGGCCTTCCTGCTGTTGACCACCATGCTGGCACAAATCACCAGCGGGCAGGTCGCCGCGCTCATCGTCGCCCCTCTGGCCATTGCCGCGGCCGAAACCCAGGGTATTGACCCCCGCAGTTTGGGCATGGCCGTGGCCGTGGGCGCATCGTTTGCCTTCCTGCTTCCTACTGGCCACCCCGTCAACCTGCTGGTCATGGGGCCTGGCCACTACAAACCGAGCGATTACTTCAAAGTCGGGCTCCCGCTGTTGCTGGTGGTGGTGCCCGTGGCCGTCCTGGCCATTCAGATCTTTTGGCTGTAAAATGCTTTGCCAGCAAAAACTGCCGGGCATAATCTTCCACAAGGGCTGTTTGCTATGACCGATTTTTCGTTTGAAATTCAGGCCACCGATGGCCGCGCCCGCGCGGGCGTGTTCCACACCCCCCACGGCGACCTGCTCACACCGGTGTTCGCACCCGTGGGCACTCAGGCCACGGTCAAGGCCGTTACCCCCGACCAACTGGACGCGCTGGGTGCCACCCTGGTGCTCGCCAACACTTACCACCTCTACCTGCGCCCTGGTGACGATTTAGTGGCCGAGATGGGCGGCCTGCATGAATTTATGCAGTGGCCCAAGCCCATGCTCACCGATTCGGGTGGCTTTCAGGTGTTTTCCCTGGCCAAAATTCGGGAAATTGACGCGGACGGCGTGACCTTCCGCAGCCATCTCGACGGCTCGGTGCACCGCTTTACGCCGGAAAAATCCATCGCGATTCAGGAAAACCTGGGCGCGGACATCATCATGGCTTTCGACGAATGCCCGCCGCCCTACGACCGGGCCTACAACGAAGAAGCCCTCGCCCGCACCCACGCGTGGGCAGAGCGCAGTTTGAAAGCCCACAAACGCACCGACCAGGCGCTCTTTGGCATTGTGCAGGGCGGCGTGTTCCCCGACCTGCGGGAAAAATCCGCCGCGTTCATCGCCTCGCTGGGCTTCCCCGGCCACGCCATCGGCGGGCTTTCAGTGGGCGAAACCAAGGCAGAAATGTATGCCATGCTGGACGTGGTCAACGCGGTGCTTCCGCCAGAAAAGCCGCGCTATCTGATGGGCGTGGGCACACCCCAGGACCTCATCGAAGGCGTGCGCCGCGGGGTAGATATTTTCGACTGCGTGCTTCCCACCCGGCTGGCGCGGCACCATGCGGCCATGCTGGCCAACGGCGGGCGGCTGAACATGCGGCGAAAGGAATTTGCCCGCGATCCCCGCCCCATTGACGAAACCTGCACATGCTACACGTGCCAACACTTCAGCCGGGCTTACATTCGCCATCTCATCGTGGCCAAAGAGATGCTGGCCGCGACCCTGCTTTCCATCCACAATTTGCACACCCTGGTGCAATTAGCCCAAGAAATGCGGGAAGCCATTATTGCCGGGCGCTTCGAAGCCTGGGCGCAAGCCCGCCTCGCGGCCTGAACCGCCGCATTTCACCCTGGGCCTCACTGAACCCCTTGCGCAGAGCACATCAAAGCGTCCTTCGACTTCAGCGCCTGACGGCGCTTCCGCTCAGGACGCAAGCCCCAGCTGCGATTGCCTCATAATCTCCGCTCAACGCGCTTATCCGAAATTCAGGTTCCCCAATTCCCTCCCCGGAGGTCACCATGTCCCTCTTCCAAGCCCTCATCCTTGGCATTGTGCAAGGCATTACAGAATTCCTCCCCATCTCCAGTTCCGGCCATTTGGTGCTGGTGCCGCACCTGCTGGGCTGGCAAATCCCCGCGGATCAAGCCTTCATTTT
>JAADCW010000160.1 GCA_013154225.1 Chloroflexota bacterium | reverse complement strand
CTCTGGATGGCCTGCGACCTGCGTAACATCTCATGCAAACCCGTTTTACAAGAGTTCCAGTTGTTGCGCAACTTTTGTGTCAGGTAGCCAGCAAGTTTTTTCTAAGCGTTTGGTAAAAAATCTCTCCCAACGGCAAGCGGCTGGTATAATTTGAAGCACAATACCGTATGTGCAACCGGATGCCCCTGGTGTCTGGCTGCTCTTTGTGCTTAAATCACATCCGGCATCCCCTGCCGTGTAAAGCACACTTCCAGGGGCCACTTACACAAAAACGCAATTCGGTCCCTTTCACCCTTGCAAGGCAAGTGACTTGAACGGAGGTTCCAGTGGATCCAACTCCTCGTAGCAATCCCAATCGGGCTTCAACCATTTACCTCTTCATCATCCTCGCTATTGCCGGCCTGATTTGGTACAGTTTCGCCGGCCAACGCGAGCAAACTAAGCCCCTTTACATCAACCAGGTGGCCGCTGACGTCCAGGCGGGCAAAGTCACCCGCATGGTGGTCAAGAGCACCGATGTCACGGTCATCTACAAAGACGGTACCAAACGCACCGTAGCCATTGACCCGGGCGAAAGTTTCATCCGCCAACTGCGCGATCTGGGGGTCACCCCTGAAGACCTTTCGCCTGATCGGGTCAAAGTCGAGATTGTCCCCCCCAGCGTTTGGCCTGACATTTTCACCGGCATCATGTACATTCTGCCCATCGTCCTGGTGGTGGGCATGTTCTGGTACTTGATGCGGCAAAGCCAGGCTGGGGGCAGTGGTGCGCTTTCCTTTGGGAAATCGCGAGCGCGCATGTTCACCGGCGACCGGCCCATTGTGACGTTCGACGACGTGGCCGGCGTTGACGAAGCAAAAGAAGAACTCCAAGAAGTTGTGGAATTCCTCAAAGAGCCAGAAAAATTCCTCGCGCTGGGTGCGCGCATTCCCAAAGGCGTGCTGCTGGTAGGCCCGCCAGGCACAGGCAAAACCCTGCTGGCCAAAGCCGTGGCCGGGGAAGCCGGCGTGCCGTTCTTCTCGATTTCCGGCTCGGAATTCGTGGAAATGTTCGTGGGCGTGGGTGCCAGCCGCGTGCGCGATCTGTTTGACCAGGCCAAGCGGCATTCCCCCTGCATCGTTTTCGTGGACGAAATCGACGCGGTAGGCCGCCAGCGCGGCGCAGGCTTGGGCGGCAGTCACGATGAGCGCGAGCAAACCCTCAACCAGTTGCTGGTAGAAATGGACGGTTTTGACAGCGATACCAACATCATCGTGATGGCCGCGACCAACCGCCCCGACATCTTGGACCCCGCGCTCCTGCGCCCCGGCCGCTTCGACCGCCGCGTGGTGCTCGACCGCCCCGACATGCGCGGCCGAGAAGCCATCCTCAAAGTGCACGTCCGCGGCAAACCCATCGCCCCTGATGTAGATCTGAAAGTCATTGCACGCTCCACGCCGGGCTTTGTGGGTGCGGATTTGGAAAACCTGGTCAACGAAGCCGCGATTTTGGCCGCCCGCCGCGGGAGCAAAGTCATCGAACAGCGCGACTTTGAAGAAGCCATCGAGCGGGTGCTGGCCGGGCCTGAACGCAAGAGCCGCGTGATCAGCGAAGACGAAAAGCGCATCGTGGCCTACCACGAGGCCGGGCATGCGGTGGTGATGAATGCCCTGCCTGAAGCCGACCCCGTCCACAAGGTTTCCATCATCGCCCGCGGCATGGCCGGCGGTTACACCCTCACCCTGCCCGAAGAAGACCGCACCCTGCTCTCACGGCGCAAGGTCTTTGCCGACATGGTAGGGTTGCTGGGCGGACGAGCCGCGGAGGAACTGGTCTTTGACGACATCACCTCGGGCGCGGCCAACGACCTGGAGCGGGTAACCCACCTCGCGCGCACGATGGTGACCCGCTGGGGTATGAGCGAAACCTTGGGCCCCCTGGTTTACGGCAAAAAAGACGAGCTCATCTTCCTGGGCCGCGAAATCGCGGAACAGCGGGATTACTCCGAAGCCGTAGCCGAACAAATTGACGCAGAAGTGCGGCGGCTGGTGACCGAAGCCTATCAACAAGCCCACAGCATCCTGCAGAAATACCGCGACAAACTCGACGCGGTCGCCCAGCGCCTGCTGGAAGTCGAAACCATCTCGCGCGACGAATTTGAAAAAATCTTCCCGCCGCCAGTGCCCAAACGGGCAACCCCCAAACCCAAAGAAACCACGGCCTAAAACTGGCCCTTTTCCATCAAAAAAACAAGCCTCCCCGCCCTGCTGGGGAGGCTTGTTCGTAATCACCCCCAACGCCTGCTCCGTATTCACGTCCGCAGGTCAACCCTGTGCATTTTCGTCCAAAACCTTGTTCCCCGGCCTGTTTTTGACTATAATGCACCGCCACGGCGGTGCATTGAGCCCTTCGGGCTCACACCGCTTTTCGTTATATCTCTCACAGGCTGTTCACAGCCATAGGAAGGGGCTATGAGCACAACCTACCTCACACCTGAAGGTTACAAAAAACTCCAAGAGGAATTGGAATATCTCCGCACGGTCAAGCGTCAGGAAGTAGCCCAACGGCTGCACGAGGCCTTGGCCGAAGGCGGTGAACTCATTGAAAATGCGGAATATGAGGCCGCAAAAAACGAACAAGCCTTTGTAGAAGGGCGCATTCAAGAACTGGAATACCTTTTGGCCAATGCCCGCGTTGTGGAGGGCGGCGGATCGGACGAAGTAGGCATTGGAAGCAAAGTCACCATCGCCTACGACGACGGCAGTGAAGAAACCTACACTGTGGTCGGTGCAGCCGAGGCTTCCCCGCGCGAAGGGCTGATCTCCAACGAGTCGCCCTTGGGCAAAGCCCTCATGGGCCACAAAGCCGGCGACGAGGTGGAAGTCCAGGCCCCTGACGGCGCTTTCAAAGTCAAAATCGTCAAAGTGGCCTAAAACCGCACAAAAGGCAACCAAAAAAGCCTCCCGAATTGGGAGGCTTTTTTATATTCCCTTGAAAAAACGCCCACGGCATCAACCCGCGGCCCGCGGCGAGATGCCCTCACGCAAGGTTTGCCACAGTTCCGGTGAAGCCGCGGCCAGTGCGGGGAAATCACGGTTTTTGTAATCCACCCCCGCCTTCAAGGGGAAGGGATTTTCGCCCTGGAGCACATCCCAATGGCCGCCGGCTTCGGTGAGCACCAACGCGGGCGCGGCCAAATCCCACACCTTGGGCGTGGCCTGCAGGGAAGCCACAGCCACACCGCGCGCCACCGTGGTCCATTCATAGCCTGCAGAGCCCAAAATGCGCATCTTCCACGGCCAGGCCAACCGATAGCGCCGCAAACTGCGGGAGCACACCAGCGCAAACGCGGTTTCGTGGGCCGTATCCACCCCGCGGGTATGGATAGCCGCACCGTTGCGGGTGGCGCCCTGCCCGCGCACGGCCACGAAGAGCTCATCCATCACCGGGAAATAAGCCACGCCCACAGTCGGTTGGCCGTCTTCCACAAAGGCCAACAGCACCCCCCATAAGGGCAGCCCCAACGCGAAGTTGGTGGTGCCATCCAGGGGGTCAAGCACCCACGCGGTCGTGGTTTCCGGCAAAATGGTGGTGCGCTCTTCACTGAGCACCGGCACCCCCGGGAACGCGGCTTCCAACGCACGGGTGAAGGCTTCGTCGGCCTCCAGGTCGGCATCGGTCACCAGGGAACGGTCGGCCTTGCGGCGGGGGTTGTTGCGGGCGACCTCAAAGCGCCGCGCCAACCGCCGCCCGACCTGCAGGGCCAAGCCCTGAGCAAAAAGCGCAAGGGATGGGGTGGGCATCAGTACGCCTCCTCGGCTTTGGGAAGCCAAAACAACGCCAAGAGGGCCAGCACCGCGGCCGCGGCGCTCAAAGCAAAAGCGGTATGCAGACCCCATAAATCGGCCATACGCCCCACGGCCAGCACGGCCACAGGGCGAGAAACAAAACTCAGCGCCAGATAAGCGCCGTTGGCTGTGGCGCGGTGGTGCGGAGCGTAATCTTGCACCAGTGCCATCAGCACAGGCTGAAACGAAAGGGCCGAAAAGCCCAACAAAGGCAGCCAGGCCAGCCGCCACATGCTCTCGGTCAGCAGGAAGCCGGCCGCGGCCGCACCCGAGACCAACACCGCGGCCACAATCGTCGGCACCCGCCCAACCCGATCGCTCAACGAACCAATGACCAACGCGCCGGCCACGCCAAAGGCTTCATACAGCCAGGCAAACGCCAAGCCGCCCTGGGCTTTGGTCAGGCCGGTTTCGCTGAGAAACGTGGGCAGAAACGTACCCAACGCGCCCAAAAGCATACTTCGCCCCAACACCAGTGCGGTCAGGGGCACGGCCAACTTCTGCAAAATCGGCCAGAGTTCGCTGATCGGGCGGCGGGCCACGTGGACCTCAATCTTGCGCACCTGCCAAAACAGGATGAGCGACACGCCCCATCCCAGCACCAGCAGGCGAGGCAAGCCTTCCAGCCCCCACATGCCCACAGCCCACACCGCCAGGGTGGGGCCGACCACCCGGCCTAATTCCCCGCCGGCCATGAAAAAACTCATGCCAAGGCCAGTACGCTCTGGCGCGAGGTGCGCCACCAGCGCAGGCGCGGGCGCATGGAACGCGGCCACGCTGAAGCCGGTCACCAGCAGGAGCGCGGCCAACGCCCAATAATTAGGCATCACCCCCACCAGCACCATACCGGTCGCGGTGGCCGCGGGCGCAAAGGCCACAAAATAACGCAGCGACGTCCGCTCGCTGAGATAACCAATGAACGGGTTGAAGATGGACGGCGCTTGCAGAAACGCGGTCAGCGCACCGGCTTCGGTGTAGGTGAGCGCGAATTTGTCAATCAGCCACGGCAACAGCGGCGCGAGAAAGGCCGAAAACGTGTCGTGGATGAAATGCCCCGCGGCCACGGTCAGCACCGCGATGTAGGGGAAAGGTCGGGAACGGTCGGTTTTCATGGGCGGCACAGCGTGATGGGTAGGTCCGAAAAAATTATCCTCGGGTGTTATTGCAAGCCACCTTGAGCGCGCTCAGAAAGGCGCGTCCCTCCCTGCCCTTAGGCAAAGGAGGAACTGCGCCCGAGCGACGCCGAGGCATGAGGGTGAAAGCAATCTTGGTTTGTGCCCGCACTGCTTCGTCGGTGCTCAGCCCAGGCCCAACCCCTCTCCCAGAGGGAGAGGGGCTTTTCGTGGAGGGTGACAATTCCTGCGAGAAATCTTCGGAGAGATTCTTATTTCACCAGCGCGACGTAGTCCTTATCCACCGGTTGGGCATCGGTCACACCCAACAGGCGCAGCAAGTCCGCGGCCAGGCTGGCCTTGCGCTCCGCGTCGCGGCGGCTCCACGTGCGGCTCTTGATCTCCAGGAACGCGCCCAAAGGCGGATTGGTCACTTTATCCAGATTGATGAAGAATTCCGTGCCCTGGAATTTCACCTTCCAGCGCAGGCGGTCCTTTTCCACCACGTATTCGGTGGTGGGCTGGAAGTATTCCCGATAGAAGCGCAGGCTGTGGGTTGCAGAAGCCAGGTAACGGCTGCGGCTGAGCAACACCGCGCCGGGGAACGCGTCTTCGTGTGCGGGGCCAATGAGGGTAAGGCGATAGCGCACCCGCGACACCGAACCATCAGGCTCCACAAATTCGTCTTCCCGATAGCGCAGATAGCCCTGCTTGGGATCGTCGAAGGCAAAGTAAACGTCGTATTCCCGATAGTGGCGGCGGTAGATGATTTCCAGCCCTTCGGCCTGCTCAATGGCCTTGGCCACCGCGTCGGGGTCATCTACCTTGACCTTGAGTTGGACCTCGAAACTCTCGGCCTCGGTCGCGCCTTCGATGGCCAGCAGTTTGGAAAGCACCGACTGCTCGCGCTGAATGAGGAACGCATCAATGCGCCGCGCGTAGTCGTCGGCCTGGGCCAGAAGTTCGGCTTCGTTCACGGTGAGCAGTTCGCGGCCGCGCATCAGCCATTTGCCGTCCACCATGACGTCGGTCACATCAGTAGATTTGGCCGCGTACACCAACTGGGCATAAATGCCATCAGGGTTGCGGCGGAAACGGGGTGCGTTGTGCAAGGGGGTGATGTCAATCAGGATGAGGTCAGCCCGCTTGCCAGGCTCCAGCGAACCGGTGTAATCGCCCATGTGCAGGGCCTGCGCGCCAATGCGGGTGGCCATTGCCCACGCCTGCTTGGCCGGCACCACCGTGGGGTCGCCCGTTGCGCCCTTGGCCAACAGCGCGGTCAGGCGAATTTCCTCGATCATGTCCAAATCATTGTTGGAAGAAGGACCATCGGTGCCGATGCCCACGTGCAGGCCCAGTTCCAACATCTTGGCCACGGGCGCGATGCCGTCGGCCAATTTGAGGTTGGAAGAGGGATTGTGCGCCACGCCCACGTTCCAATGCTGCAGAGTGTGCATTTCTCCTTCGTCAATGTGCACGCAATGCGCGGCCAACACCTTGGCTTCAAACACGCCCTGCTTTTTGACGTAGGGGATCACCGGCATCCCCGTGGCCGAGCGCATATCTTCCACTTCTTGCGCGGTTTCGGCCAGATGGGTGTGAATGGGCACGTCATATTCCAGCGCCAACTGCGTGGCCGCGTGCCAAATTTCATCAGTCACGGTGTAAGGCGCATGAGGTGCTACAGAAGGCACAATGAGGGGATGGTCTTTCCAGCGGGCGATGAAGTCGCGCGCGTATTCCAAAGCTTCCTCATAGGAAGACGCATCGGGCGAGGGGAATTTGAGCACAGTTTCCGCGGCCAGCGCGCGCATCCCGGCTTCGGCCGCGGCCTTGGCGACCTCTTCCTCAAAATAATACATATCCGCAAAAGCCGTCACACCCGAGCGGATGAGTTCCGCGGTCGCGAGTTTGGTGCCCAAATACACAAATTCCGGCGAGACAAATTCCCGCTCCACCGGCATCATGTAGCCCAACAGCCAGACGTCCAACCGCAGGTCGTCGGCCAGGCCGCGCAGTAGCGTCATGGGCACGTGGGTATGAGCATTGATCAGGCCCGGAGAAAGCACCTTGCCGCCGCAGTCGCACGTTTCGGCCGCGGTGTAAGCCGCGGTGATTTCGGCTTCAGGGCCCACGGCCACGATGGTGTTGCCCTGAATGGCCACCGCGCCGGGTTCGTAAATATGGTAGTCCTCATCCATCGTCAACACGATGGCGTTGGTAAGAAGTTGGTCCACCTGTTGTTTCGGCATAGTCACCTCTGCTATGAAGAAGGGATACGCGCCGGTCATGCGGCGCGGAAACGTCGTGACGAACAAAAC
>JAADCW010000135.1 GCA_013154225.1 Chloroflexota bacterium | reverse complement strand
GTATCCATACCTTCGTCCATCACCATGATGGTGATGCCGGTTTCCTCGTCGCCGTGGAGAATGGCGTGCTGAATGGGCGAAGCCCCACGCCAGCGGGGAAGCAAAGAAGCGTGGACGTTGATGCAGCCATAGCGCGGCAGTTCCAGGACGTTGGGGCGCAAAATCTGGCCGTAGGCCGCAACCACGATAAGGTCGGGCTGCCAAGCCTGCAGTTGCTCAAATGCCTCAGGTGCGCGCAAGCGGCGGGGCTGCATCACAGGAATGCCCAACGCCTGCGCCTCGCGCTTCACCGGCGGCGGCGTGGGCTTGCGCCCGCGGCCCGCGGGCTTATCGGGCTGGGTAACCACCCCTACCACGGGATAAGCCTCAGCCAGCGCCCGCAGGGTGGGCACGGCAAACTCAGGAGAACCCATGAAAACAACTCGTGGTTTTTCGCTCATGGGGCTAATTTTATCACGTGCGAGCCTCAGTGCCGGCCATTCCGCTTTCAGAGGGCCAAGCCAAACCGCCCTTTTCCTTAAAATTAGGCTTCTTGCCCCCTCTCAGCCCACAACCTGATATAATCCCCTGCATGCAAACCGAGACACTGCTGGCCAAAGTCGGCCAGTTTGCCCAAAGGGCCTGCGGCCTGCCCCGGGGCGCGCGGGTGGTGGTGGGCGTCTCCGGCGGGGCAGATAGCCTGACGCTGCTGGATGCCCTTCACCGCCTGGGCTACACGGTCATTGCCGCACATTACCATCACGGATTACGCGCCGAAGCCGATGCAGATGAAGCCGCGGCCCGCACTTTAGCCCAGGCCCTGGGCGTGCCCTGGGTGCGGGAAAGCGGCGACGTCGCAGCCCTGGCCGCGGCGCGTGGGCTTTCGCTGGAAGCCGCGGCGCGGGAAGCCCGTTACCGCTTTCTCTTTCGCGTGGCCCAAACCTACCAGGCCGAGGCTGTGGCCGTTGGGCACACCGCAGACGACCAAGCCGAAACCGTGCTCATGCACATTTTGCGGGGCAGCGGCTTGGCTGGTTTAAGCGGCCTGCGAGCCCGCAGGGTCATCCCCGCGTGGGATGCCACCCGCGCGCTGGTGCGTCCCCTTCTGCCCCTGCGGCGGGCTGAAACCGTAGCCTACGCCCACGCCCACGGCCTGCCCGTGCGTTGGGATGCTTCCAACTGGGATCGGCGTTTCTTCCGCAACCGGGCGCGGTTAGATTTACTCCCTCGCCTGCGGGCCGAGAACCCCGCGGTGGATGCCGCCCTGGTGCGCCTGGCCGAAGCGGCCGCGGCCGATGAGGACTTCCTGGCTGCGGAAGCCGCGCGGCGCCTGCCCCAAGTGCTGGCCGCGCGCGGCAAGGGCTATATTGCCCTGGCACGCACGGCGTTTTTGCAAGCCCATCCCGCGCTCCAGCGCCGCTGGCTGCGGGAAATGGCCGCAACCCTGACAGGCCAACAACCCGAATTTGCCCAGGTGGAACTCGCACGCGAACGGGCCCAGCACCCTGGCCGCGGCGCGCACCCCTGGTTTGGCGGCCTGCGGCTGTGGGTCGAACCCCAACATCTCTGGCTGACCACAGCCGAAACCGCACTGCCCACAGAAGCCTGGCCCCAACTGCCCACTGACGACACCTTCTTCCTGCCCGCGGGCGAACGCTTGAAGTTGGCCGACGGCTGGGTGCTGGAAGCCAGCCCACCCCAACCCCTACCTGCAGATTGGCGCACACGCGCCAGCGCCGCGGCCGTATGGTTGGATGCCACCCAGATGGCCTTTCCTCTTACCGTGCGGCCCCGCCGCCCAGGCGATGTGATTGCCCCTTTGGGGCTGGATGGGCGACAAAAAATTTCCGATTTGATGATCAACGCCAAGATTCCCCAACGGCTGCGCGCCCGCTGGCCGCTGGTGATTTCTCGTCAGCGCGTGGTGTGGGTGCCCCTGCTGGCCCTCGCCCACCACGCACGCATTACCCCTCAAACCCGCGTTGCTGTGCAACTGCGCATTTCCAAGGAGGTCTTAGATGGGATTGTTTCGTCGTGAGAAAAAGGTCAACCGTTTCGTCGCCCTGCTGGTGCAACAGGCTGAACTGACCCTGGAAGGGTTCCATGTGCTGCAAGCCTATGTGCGGGAACCCTCGGATGAACACGCCAACCGCCTGCGGGAAATCGAAAAAGAAGCCGATGAAGTACGCCGCATTTTGATTGACGAAATCAACCGCACCTTTGTCACCCCCTTTGACCGGGAAGACATCTTTGCGCTTTCCCTCACCATTGACGATATGTTGGATTACGCCTACACCACTGTGGACGAAATGGAAATCTTCGACATGCCGCCCAACGAATACATTGTGCGCATGGTCTCCCTGCTCCACGACGCAGCAGCAGAGGTCTATCGGGGCGTCCAACGCCTGGGAAGCCACCCCAACGTGGCCAACGAACACGCGGTGCGCGCCAAAGATTTGGAAAATCAGGTCGAAAAGGTCTATCGCGAAGCCCTGGCACATTTGTTCACCACCCCGCAATCGCTGGAAGACGTGATGGACATCCTCAAACTGCGGGAAATCTACCGCCACCTTTCCAACGCGGCCGACCGAGGCGATGAAGCCGCCAACGTGATTGGCGACATCGTGGTCAAATGGATGTAAACCTGCCAACAAACGCGAGTGGAAGGCCCCTCTCCAGGGCGCGGTATAATGGACAAGATGGATTTTCATCTTGCTTCGCGCCGCGTTTGGGAGAAATTTAGATGAAAAAATGGCTCATTGGGTGCGGCATCGTATTTGTGGTGGCCATTTTGTGCACCATCACCGCCATCGCAGGCCTGGCCATCATTGGCATGACCGTGGAAGACACCCCCACGCCCACGGCAGTAAGCCCTACCCAAGTTCCAGCCACGGCCACCCCGTCGTCCACCCCCACCCCCGAACCCACAGCCGCCAGCCCCATCTCAAACGTGTCCCAGCCCTCGCAACCGCCCGTGGGGCCTGGCGAACTCTATCGGGCTGTGGTGCAAATCGTCGCAGAGGCCAAATATCGCGGCAGCCTCATGCCCGTTTGGGCTGGCTCAGGCACCATCATTGACCCTCGCGGGTATATCCTGACCAACGCCCACGTGGTGACCAGTGGGCCTGCTGACCCACCGGTCGAGGCGCTGAAAATTCTGGTCACCGAGAGGGAAGATTCCCCACCGGTGCCCCGCTATTATGCCGAAGTCGTGGTGGCCGACCAAAAGCTTGATTTGGCTGTCATTCGCATTACCACCGACCTGCACGGCAATCCGGTAGATCCGGCCACGCTCAACCTGCCCTATGCCCAATTGGGCGATTCCGACAGCCTGCATTTGGGCGCGCCCATCATCATCTTGGGTTATCCTGGCATTGGCGGCGACACCATCACCCTGACCACCGGCGTAGTAAGCGGCTTTACCGAAGAACCAGGCTATGGGCCACGCGCTTTCATCAAAACTTCGGCCACCATCAGCGGCGGCAACAGCGGCGGCATGGTCGCCGATAGCCAGGGCAGGCTGGTAGCTGTGCCCACCATGTTGGGCGCTGGCACCGAGGAAGGCGAAGTGGTGGACTGCCGCCCCCTGGTGGATACCAACGGCGACGGACAAGTGGACGAAGACGACACGTGCGTGCCCGTTGGCGGCTTCATCAACGCCCTGCGCCCCATCAACCTGGCCAAACCACTGATTGCCCAGGCCTTGAAAGACCTGCCAACCCTTTCCGAAGGTACTGATGACCTGACCGACATACCCACGCCAACCATCGGCGAAAGCACCATCATCCTGCACGACGACTTTTCCGACAGCACCCAAGGTTGGCCTACGGGCACCAACACAGGCTTTTCGGCCTCTTACGTCGCCAGCGATACCAGTTTCTCCATCCATGTGTTCAAAAGCAATTGGATGGCCTGGATCACCGCTGGCCTGGACGAAGCCGACGTCATCGTCGAAACCCATGCACACCCGGTTTCAGCCGACGTCGCCGATGGATTCGATTACGGCGTGATTTGCCGTGAAGTTGATGCCGACAACTTCTACTACTTCGCCATCCGAAGCGACGGCTATTATCAAATTCTGCGCATCACAAAAGATAGCGCCATCCTGCTCAGCGGTGATTGGAAACCCCTCGGTGTTCCCTTCTACACCAATCAATGGAACACCATTCGCGCCGCGTGCATCGGCCACACCCTCACCCTCAGCGTCAACGGCCAGCAAGTAGCCCAGGTGGAAGACGACGATCCCCTCGGACGGGGCGACGTCGCCTTGGCCGTTGAGACCCTAAATGCCGCCAACGTGACTGTCCATTTTGCGGACATCACGGTTTACAAACCATAGCATCGAGGCAAGCCCTATGGAAATCGAACCTGTCATTGGTCTGGAAGTCCACGCCGAACTCAACACCCGCTCCAAAATGTTCTGCGCCTGCCCCGTGGTGGATTCCACCACCGCGGAGCCTAACACCGCGGTGTGCCCGGTATGCGCCGCGTTCCCTGGCGCCCTGCCCGTGGTCAACAAAGAAGCCGTAGCCCAAGGCGTCAAAGTCGCCCTGGCCTTGGGGTGCGAAATCAATCAGGTCAGCGTCTTTGCCCGCAAAAACTACTTCTACCCCGACCTGCCCAAAGGCTACCAAATTTCCCAATACGAACTGCCTTTGGCCGAACACGGCACCCTGACCATCCGCACATCGGAAGGGGAACGCAAAATTCGTGTGCGGCGGGTGCACCTGGAAGAAGACACCGGCAAACTCACCCACGTTCACACCGAAAACGGCGAATCTTATTCTCTGGTAGATCTCAACCGCGCGGGCGTGCCCTTGCTGGAAATCGTCTCTGAGCCCGACATGCGCTCAGTGGAAGAAGCCAAAGCCTACGCGGTTGCCCTGCGCCAATTGCTGCGCTATTTGGGCGTCAACAGCGGCGACATGGAAAAAGGCGTGATTCGCTTCGAGGCCAACGTTTCCGTGCGCTGGAAAGGCACCGATGACCTCAACACCCGCACCGAAATCAAAAACCTGAACAGTTTTCGGGCCCTGGAACAGGCCGTAACCCAGGAAATTGCGCGGCAGAGCGAGCTTTTGCGCCGCGGGGAACCGGTCATTCAGCAGACCATGGGCTGGGATGAAGCCCGCGGGGTTACCGTGCCCCAACGGAGCAAAGAAGAAGCCCACGATTACCGCTACTTCCCCGAGCCTGACCTGCCGCCCCTGGAAGTCACGCCCGAATGGATTGCCGAACTGCAGGCCGAACTTCCCGAACTGCCCCACGCCCGCTACCACCGCTTCCAGGAAACCTATGGCTTGAACGCCTACATGGCCGATGTGCTCACAGCAGAACGCGCGGTAGCCGATTACTTTGAGGAAGTGGTGCGCGCGGCAGCGCCCGAGGTCTCGGCTTCGACCGTAGCCAACTGGATTACTGGCGAACTCTTCGGCCTGATGAACCAGGCCGGCACAGCCATCGAAGACGTGCCCATCACCGCCCAGGCCCTGGCCGACCTGCTCAAGCGCATTGCCGCCGGCGAAATCAACAACAACACAGGCAAAAAGGTGCTGGCCGAAATGTTTGCCAGCGGCAAAAATGCAGAAGAAATCATCACCGAAAAAGGTCTGCGACAGGTCTCCGACGATGACCTCATCGCCTCGTGGGTGGACGAAGTGTTAGACGCCCATCCCAAAGAGGTTGCCACCTACCTCAACGGCAAAGAAGGCGTGGCCAACTTCCTGTTTGGGCAGGTGATGCGCAAAGCGCGCGGGCAGGCCAATCCGCAGGTGGTCCGCAAAATTTTGATGGAACGCCTCAAAGCCCGCGGCGAAGGTTAAAGGCAAACAGGCCGTGCTCCCCAAAAAGCACGGCCTGTTTTTTAATCACCGAGAGCCGGGTCGCCACTCCCGGCCCTCTCAAAGGAGGAGAAGAAGTTTTTGTCGCCCTTCGTTGTTAATCCTACCGCAAGCATGTCATCTTTGCTTGACGTTTAACCTACGCTTTGCCTACGATTGTCTGACGTTTTGTTTTTGAAGGCCTTTGTAAAACCGAATTCGGGCCGCACGCGTCAAGGGAACGTTATATGCCGCCTTCTGCAACCAAAACCGCGCTGCCTCCTCAGCCATCTTTCACCGCCCAAACCCTCATCCCCGATTGGGGCCCTGTGGGCGTTACAGTCACGCCCCAGGGATTGGTCGCTGTGCTGTGGGGTGACCACCTCGCACGCGCCACCGAAGGATTTGCCGGCCCAATCCACGCTGCGCAACAGGAAGCCCTGCAACAGACAGCCGAAGCGTGGCTGGCGCACCTGCAAGCCTACTTTGCGGGGGAACGCCGCGCCTTTCCCTTCCCCATCGCGTGGCAAGTCCTGCGCCCCTTTCAACGCCGCGCCCTGCAGGCTGTCTTCGCCATCCCCTACGGGGAAACCCGCACCTACGGCGAAATTGCCGCGCAAATCGGCCAGCCTGGCGCGGCGCGCGCGGTGGGCAGGGCAGTGGCTACCAACCCCATGCCCATTGTGATCCCTTGCCATCGGGTAGTAGGCGCGGGCGGCAAACTGCACGGCTTTAGCGGGCCAGGTGGATTGAGCACCAAAGCCCGCCTGTTGGCCCTGGAACAGCAGGTTTTGGCTTGAATCTCTCCGAAAATTTCTCTGCTCTGGGTAAAGCACTTTTTGGCGCTTCGCTCCCGTTGGTGCTTCGCTCAGCGCGATACCCTGTAAGGCTTATCCACAATTCAGACAAAAATAGGAATTACGCACTTGGTTTATCATGGGTTGCTTAATCTCTCCCAACCTCCGCCCGAAAAGCGCAAAAAGCGCTTTTCGGGCACCCCCTTTCCTCCCTTGCTAAGGGAGGAAAGGCTGAGCGTCAGCGAAGCCCAATGACTAAAAGAGACGGCGGGGGGAAGGGTAAGATCAGCCCCCGAGAACGCAACTGCGTAAGCCCTAAAAAAACACCCGCCAGGCTTTGTGCCTGGCGGGTTGCTTTTTGTGGCTTGGTGCGAGATTTACTCGCGATATTTGAGCGCAGCTTGCGCCGCGGCCAAGCGGGCGATGGGCACACGGTAAGGCGAGCAGCTGACGTAGTTCTGACCGATGAGGTGGCAGAACTCGATGGTCGCGGGGTCGCCGCCGTGTTCGCCGCAGATGCCCACTTCCAGTTCGGGGCGGGTGCTGCGGCCGTCGTTGACTGCAATCTGCATCAAGCGGCCCACACCGTCCTTGTCAATGGTCTGGAAGGGGTTGGCGGGCAGGATGCCCTGTTCCACATACAGCGCGAGGAAGTTGCGCTCCGCGTCGTCGCGGC
>JAADCW010000227.1 GCA_013154225.1 Chloroflexota bacterium | reverse complement strand
CCGGGCGGAGCACATGCCCCGCGGGAAGCACCAGCGACGTTGCGACGATGTCTTCCCCAATGGGGCGGATGTTCTGCCACGGCCGCGCGGCTTGCCGCAGGCGGATGGCGTAAGGCTTGCGGGGGTTTTCGGTTTCCACCGAGCCGTCTTCGGTCAGCGGTTCAACCAATTCGATGGGCACCACCGCGTCCGCCCAGGGGGGAATGGGATCGCCGGTATCCACATACTGCACATATTCCCCGTAACGCAAAGTCACAGGCGACGCGGGCATCGCGCCCTCAGTGTCCGCGGCGCGCAGGGCAAAGCCGTCCATCGCGGCCGCGTGGTAATGCGGAGAAGAAATGCGCGCCCATACCGGCTCGGCCAGGGTGCGGCCTACCGCGCGGTCGTCCAACGGCAGGGTTTCCTTGCCTAAAACGCGGTCCAGCCCTGCCGCTTGCAGGGCTTGGTCAAAACGACGGCGGGCTTCATCCAAAGGGATGTCGTGGAGATAAACGGACATAAACTTCCTCAAAACCTCCGATCAGGATGGATTGGCCGATGTTCCCGCAGAAGAAGCGGGGGGCTGAGGTTTTGCCTGGGTGTTAGGGGCATCGGGCGGGATAAAAATTGTGGCACCGCAGTACGGGCACTTGACAATGCCTTTGCCCACGAATTCTCGGGTGCCGCCACAATTGGGGCACACGTTGCTCACAATTTTGGCTGCATCGCTGGCATAAAAGGTCATGGAATCCCAATCAATGTAGCCCGTGAACAAACCCAAACTGACCAAATTGTAAATCATTTGCGTAATTTCTTCACGGGTCATCTTCATCTCGATCATCACCTGGGCCAGCGAAACCTGACCGTGGCTTTGGATGAGGCCCAAAAGCCGCTGCATTTTATCAGCCTCGGCCTGCTCTTTGGCTTCGGCCTTGCCTTTGATGATCAAATAAACGCCTATCGCTCCCAAAAAGATGGCTGGCAGAGCGCCAAACAAAATGAAGCCCAAAATCGCGCCAGGCACCGTGAGCTTATGCGTTGCGACCCCGCTGCCAAGGAAAACAGCAGAAAGCACCACTGCGGCCACAGCAATTGCAATGGCAATCCAACCTGCGGTTTTGCCGACGTTCATACTGCCTCCTTCTCCAAAAAATGTTGGCACGCGGACAAAAAATCCATGTTCAGCAGGGCTTTTTTGCCCTGTTGGCTTTCAGGGAATGGTCTTCATTCAGGAGCGCACGGTTTATCCGAACCCGCTGGAGCCGCCGCCGCCCCCGCCGCCGCCAAAACCACCGCCGCTAAAGCCACCGCCGCCTCCTCCGCCGCCGCTACTGCTCGGCTGGCTGACAAACGTCGAGGCCGCGGAGTTGAGGGTGTGCATCAAACTATCTGCCACCTGGGAAAACGACGTGAACGTGCCCGACGCCATTTGATCTAAGGACGGTATGCCTTGGCTGGTGGGCACAGGGGAAGCCGTCTTCCCGCCGCCCAACGTGGTTGGCCTGGCGTGGCCTATGGGGCGCATGGTGTACCAGCCCGGCGTAGGCATATTGGGTACACGGGAGAACTTCCGAATCCAGGTATCGGAAATACCAAAAGCCGTCGCGTAGGGAAGATATTTTTCAAAGATGTCTTTAGCCGATTCCAAAGACGTGTGCTTTTCCAGGGTTTCCAAATAGCGTTTGAAAGCCTTCCACTTCGCGGCTTCGATGGCGCCTTTACGGGTTTTGCGCGGCATAGCATGGGCAATCACGAGCAACCCCACGGTCAAAATCGCGCCCAAGACAATAAAGGCCACGCCCGCTGCGTTCGCGCCCATCGCCGCGGCAGGGAAGTAAAGACAAGCAAACAACAACCCCACCAGCACAGCCAAAACCGTATAGGTGGAACGCACCCTATCGGGGCGGGACGGGAAGAAGCCCAATTTGACCACCGCGTCGTAAAGCCCTTTCTGAATTTCGGGCAGGTCTTGGTAAAAGCGGTTGGTAAGGGAATCCAGGGAGCGCCGCTCTCCGGGTGTGATCCTTGAACCAAAAATCGCCCTGAGCAGTGCTTTCTCAAAAGGCCACGTGGCCTTGGATGGATCTTCGGCAATGAACCAGGTCTCCTCATTGGTGCCAAAGAGACCGGGTTTTTGTTCGGTTTCGATGCGCATTGCACCTTTGCGGGCCAAATCGAGCAGGGTGCCCAACACGTCGTCCATATCGGCTTTTTCGTCAATCAAAGTGCCCGCCACACCCGGCGGAATATCGCTGGGCGGCTCAGGGATGAAGGAAGGCACGTCGCTTACTTTGGGGTCGCGGCCGCGCAAATACCAACTCAGGAAGCCGCCCGCCGCGCCGCCAATGCCCATGAGGATGAACAGCAACCACCAGCCCAAATCAATCCAGGGCTGAAGTTCCATTTTGCGTTGCCACGCCGGCGGCGAAGCCGAAACGTACCCGTGCGGCCACTGCGCCCGAATTTCCCATTCTGTGCCGCCAGGAAAAGGACCGCCGCGGAACATAATCGTGCGGCTGTCCACCACCAGCCCGGTGCCTTCCTCGCGGCCGTTTTTGTATGTGGCCGTGAGCAGTTGGTCGGGCTGAAAAGCCGCAGGCAAATGCAGGGTTACCGTGGCGCTCTCAATGGGGTAACTCCGATCGTGCTCGATGAATTTCCAAAAGAACTGATCGCCTTTGTCGTCAATCCAGAGCGCGCCTTTGAGGGTGTAGCGCAGGGTAAACGTCCGTACCGCGTCGGTGGTGTACGAAAAATACCAGGTAATCTGGTAGCCTTCTGCGTCCTTTTCCAGCACAAAAGTGCCGGGCGCGCCGCTGTAATCTTCCCGATAGGGCTGGCCGTTTTCAGAGACCTGCCAGTTGGTAATATCTTCAACATGATTGAGGGGAATCGCACGAAAGGCGTAATGGAACGGGCCGCCAATGAATCTGACCTTCCAGGTTTCCACAACCTGCACATCGCCGTTGGGCAAGATGGTAATGTCACCATCACGGCTCAAGACGTCCACAGATTTGGTTTGAGGGGCAGCCCAAACCTGCTTGCCTCCTATTCCCCCAAACAGGACCAACATCAACAACAGTAGAAAAGCCTTTCGCAAAGCGGTGCGCATGTTGGCTCCTCTCCTTCGTTTGGCTTCAAAGCAACGGAATGCGGTCATGCCGCTTTCATCCTCATCATATCACAATTGGCGCATCTGTGCTCAAATTTTTTGTAACAAGACGCGCCCAACCATAGCCCTTCCGCTCCCAAATGGGGAAAGGGGCGGGGCTAAGGGCGCAAACCAAATTTTTCCGACCTCTCCCACCCTCTCTTCAACCCTCTGCTGGGAAATTTTCTCGTCTCCCCTTGCAAAGCAAAAAAAGCCCAATTTGCAACGTTTGTGCGAGAAAAGTTACACAAACGCCATGTTATACTTTTCTCATGTCGCTGGTCTTGCTCACGGCGCCCTCAGGATTGGGCAAAACCACGGTTTGCCAGGCGCTGGCCTCAACAGCCCAGCAACAAGGCTGGCGCGTGCAAGGCGTGCTCTCACCGCCTCAATGGCAGGCCGGGCGTAAACACAGCATCCACCTGCACGACCTGGCCACCGGAGAAACGCGTCCCCTGGCTTTCCCTGCTTTGCCCGAGCACGCCGACATTGGGCTGTGGCGCTTTGTGCCCGAAACCGTGACCTGGGGCAACCGCGTGCTGGCAGCCATTCGCGACACCGATCTTCTTGTGATTGACGAAATCGGTCCCCTGGAACTCCTGCGCGGGCAAGGGCTTCAGGCCGCCTTCCCCACGGTGCAACAGGCCCACTATCGCCTGGCCGTGGTAACTGTGCGGCCTGAATTAGCAGCCCTGCTTGCCCAAATCTGGCGTGTACGCGATCCTGACATCATCACCCTCACCACCGAAAACCGCGACCACCTGCACCGCGAGCTGGCAAACCGCCTCGCGAGCACCTTCAGCGACGTGTAATCACCTTACCAGGAGGTTCATCATGTCCCCTCATCGGATCAAGCCCCTCTTGGAGCGCATCCTTCTTGTGATCCTCTTTGTGGCCTTGGGCGCTTGCACCAGTGCGCCCCAGGAACCCACCTCCCCCGCGGCGGCTACAGCCACCCAAGCCGCGCCTGCGGCTTCCCCCACCCAGGCACCCTCTGAGGCGCCTGCGGCCACCCCCACGCCCGAAGCCATCACCGTAACCGATGCCCTGGGGCGCACTTTGACGTTCCAAAGTCTGCCCCAACGCATTGTGGTGGCTGGCAAAGCCAGCGCGCTGGTCATGGACGCCCTCTACCTCTTCCCCGAAGCCAAAACCCGCATCGTCGCGCTTTCGGGGCAGGGTCAGGCCGCGGCCACCGTCGCGTTCCTGCGGCTAATTGACCCCAACATGGACGCCAAACTCACCCTTTCCACCGACGCGGGGCCCGAACAAATCGCGGCCCAGCACCCCGATTTGGTGGTCATGAAGAGTTTTTTGGCCGACAAACTCGGCAAAGGCGTCGAAGCCTTGGGCATTCCGGTGTTTTATCTGCAAATGGAAACGCCTGAGGAATACCAAAAGGAAATCCGCGAATTGGGCAAAATCTTTGGGAACCCTGCCCGCGCCGAAGAAGTGGCTACCTATTACCAAAACCAGGTGGATTTGGTAAAATCCACAGCCGAAGGGCTTTCAGACGAGCAAAAGCCGTGGGTGCTGGTCATGCAGCACACCACCAAAGGCGGCACTGTGGCTTACAAAGTACCCTCGCCTCAATGGTTGCAAACCACGCTGGTGCGCCTGGGCGGCGGGGTGCCTGTGTGGGCTGAAAGCCCCTTAGGAAGCGGTTGGTCGGTGGTCAACATGGAACAAATCGCGGCCTGGAATCCCGACCAAATCTTCATCATTGACTATTTTGCCGACCCCGCGCAGGCTGTGGCTGATTTTAGCGCAGACCCCACAGCCCAACATCTGAAAGCCGTACAAAACGGCCAGGTTTATCCCTTCCCCAAGGATTTTGTCAGCTGGGATCAGCCCGACACCCGCTGGGTACTGGGGATGCTTTGGATGGCAAAACAAATGCAGCCCCAAGCCTTTGCCCAGGTGGATATGAAGGCTGAAATCGAGACGTTCTACCGCACCCTTTACGGCCTGGACGACGCAGGCATGCAAGCGGTTTGGGAACGCCTCGGCAACCAGCTGAACCTCCCCACACCGCAACCGTAGATGGCATCTCAACATCCGCATCGCACGAAATTCATTCTCTTAGGGCTGGGAGCGTTAGGGCTACTGACGCTCTCAGCCTTTGTTGGGCGCTATCCTGCCGCGCCAGGGTTGTCGCCCGCGCTGCTGCGCACCGACCCCTTGGCCCAACGGCTGGTGCTCGATTTGCGCCTGCCCCGCCTGCTGGCCGCGTTCCTCACCGGCGCGGTGCTGGCCGTCAGCGGGCTCACCATGCAAATGGTGTTCCGCAACCCCCTGGTGGAGCCCGGTTTCTTGGGCGTTTCGCAGGGCGCGGCCTTTGGGGCTGCGCTGGCTATCCTCTATTTCAGCACCTCACCCTGGGCCATCCAGGCCTCGGCCGCGGCCTTTGCCATGCTGGGGCTGGCGCTGACCTACGTTCTGGCCCGCAAACTACGCTACGGCGGGTGGATCCTGCGGATGGTGCTGGCCGGCATTGCGGTGTCTGCGTTGTTTTCCGCGGGGGTGGGTTTGCTCAAATATCTCGCCGACCCCCTCACCCAACTGCCCGAAATCGTTTTCTGGCTCTTGGGCGGCCTATGGGCCACCCGGTGGGACAACTTCCTTGTCATCCTCCCCCCCACCCTGACCGCGCTGGTCCTGCTCTTCCTGGCGCGCTGGCGGCTCAATTTGCTCTCGTTGAGCGAAGAAGCCGCGTTTTCGCTGGGTGCAGCCCCTGGGCGTGAACGCCTGGCCCTGCTTACCCTTTCCGTGGTTGCCACCGCCGCGGTGGTCTCCCTGGCGGGCATGGTGGGCTGGGTCGGGTTGATGATTCCCCATCTGGCACGGCGGCTCTTTTCAGCCGATGCTCGCTACGCGCTTCCTGCATCCCTGCTCCTGGGCGGCACCTTCACCTTGCTCTGCGACGATATTGCCCGCACCCTGGTCAACGGTGAAATCCCCCTGGGCATCCTCACCTCCCTTTTGGGTGCAATGGCCTTTGTGGCCCTGCTGGCCACCACACCTACCGAAAACCGAAGCACATGACCACGCCACCTGCTTTTCGTGTCCGCGATCTCACCTTTGGCTACCGTGCCGAAGCCCAACCCGTGCTTGCTGACCTGTCGTTTGAAATCCCTTCGCAGGCAGTCACGGCTATTTTGGGACCCAACGGCGCGGGCAAATCCACCCTTTTGCACCTGCTGTTGGGCTGGCACCGCCCCCAGCAAGGGGAAATCCTGCTGCACGGCAAGCCCCTCTCGGCCTACGGACGGGCAGGGCTCAGCCGAGAAGTGGGGCTGGTGCCCCAACGAGAGCACGTCCCTTTTGCCTTCCATGTGCGGGAATACCTGCTCTTAGGCCGCTCGCCCCATCTGGGGATGCTCTCCATGCCCAACCAGCAAGATTTGGCTCTGGTGGAAGCCGCGCTTGGGCGGCTTGGCATTGCCCATTTAGCCAACCGCGAGGTCGCCTCCCTCAGCGGCGGGGAGCATCAACTGGTGCTCATTGCCCGCGCGCTGGTACAGGGTGCGCCGGTGGTGCTTCTGGACGAGCCCACCGCACATTTAGACCTGGGCAACAAATATCGCATTTTAGACTTGCTTCAATCTCTGGCAGAGGAAGGCCGCACCGTGGTCTTTTCCACCCACGACCCACAAGCCGCGGCCCCCATTGCCGACCACATTCTCCTCCTGCGCTCAGGGCAACTGCTGTTCACTGGCGATCCCACCCAAGCCCTGACCGCGGAACGGCTTAGCGCCCTCTATGCCACCCCGCTCCAGGTTGCCCAATGGGGTAAGCACACTGTAGTGCTTCCAGTAAAGCCCACACCTTCAGACAATACCACTGCTCCACAAATGGAGTAAAATATTCTTACTATGATACGTCTGCCTACTTTGCATTGGTTATTACACGCCGGGCACTGGAATTATTTTTGGTTTGGGGTGCTGGTTTTCATCGAAGGCCCCACAACCACTATTGCCGGCGCGGTGCTGGCCGCCAGTGGTTTACTTAACCCATGGAAAGTCTTTGCCACCGCGGTGCTCAGCAATCTGGCTGCGGACGTTTTTTGGTTCCAAATTGGGCAATGGGCGCGTCAGCGCAAACGATGGATGGAAAAAATCGAAGCCCGCTACCCCTTGGTGCGGCCTCTCAAAGCCAAACTACGGGAGCGGGCTGTTGC
>JAADCW010000046.1 GCA_013154225.1 Chloroflexota bacterium | reverse complement strand
GCCGGTGTTTATGCCTCTTTGCTGTGTTTAGCCGCGGCCTGAAGGAAGGCGACAAAGAGGGGATGAGGCCGGTTAGGGCGAGAGAGAAATTCGGGGTGGAATTGGGTGCCCAGCATGAAGGGATGATCGCGTAGTTCGGCAATTTCTACCAGGCGCTCATCAGGCGAAAGCCCTGAGAAAACCATCCCCGCCTGGCCGAGGGTTTCCCGATAGGCGTTGTTGAATTCAAAGCGATGGCGATGGCGCTCTAAAACCTCGTCGGTGCCGTAGGCTTCGGCCGCTCGGGTTTCGGGCTGAAGGCGGCAGGGGTAGAGCCCCAGCCGCATGGTCCCCCCCATGTCCACAATGCCGCGCTGATCGGGCATCAGGTCAATGACCGGATGCGGCGTGCCAGGGTCGAATTCGGTGGAGTTGGCGCTTTCGTCGCCTAAAACGTGGCGGGCAAATTCCACAACCATGAGTTGCATACCCAGGCAAAGGCCGAAATAGGGCACCTTGTGTTCGCGGGCGTAGCGCGCGGCCAAAATCTTGCCCTCGATACCGCGATCGCCAAAGCCGCCGGGCACCAAGATGCCGTCGGCCTGGCGCACGGGTTCCCAGTTGCGGCCTTTTTCCAAATCAGCAGAGTGCACCCAGGCGATGTCCACGTCCAGCCCAAGGGCCAGGCCCGCGTGATAGAGGGCTTCCCGCACGCTGAGGTAGGCATCGTGGAGTTCCACGTATTTACCGACCAAAGCAATGCGCACTTTGGGCTTGTCCTTCCGACGGGCTTCGTTGACCAGGGCTTCCCACGCACGCCAGTCGGGTTTTTGGCGGGCTTCCAGCCCCAGGCGGTCGAGGACATAGTCGGCCATGCCGCTGGCTTCCACCAGCAGGGGGACTTCGTAAAGGACGTCGGTGGTGACCATGGGCACCACGGCTTGGGGTTCGACGTCGCAGAAGAGCGCGATTTTGTTGACGACGTTTTGTGAGATGGGGTAGTCGGAGCGGGCAACGATCATGTCGGGCTGGATGCCCAGCGAGCGGAGTTCCCGCACCGAGTGTTGGGTGGGTTTGGTTTTGAGTTCGCCGGTGCTTTTGATGTAGGGCAGCCAGGTAACATGGATGAAGAGGGTGTTTTCGCGGCCAATATCTGCCCGCATTTGGCGGAGGGCTTCGATGAAGGGGAGGGATTCAATGTCGCCCACGGTGCCGCCGACTTCCACAATTACAATTTCTGCGTTGGTGGTGTGGGCAACTTGGGCTATGCGGTGTTTGATTTCGTTAGTGATGTGGGGAATGACTTGGATGGTGCCGCCCAGGAAGTCGCCACGGCGTTCTTTGGCAATGACATCGGCATAGACTTGGCCGGTGGTGACATTGCTGTAGCGGTTGAGGCTGACGTCCATGAAGCGTTCGTAGTGCCCCAGGTCAAGGTCGGTTTCTGCGCCGTCATCCAGCACGTAGACCTCGCCGTGCTGGTAAGGGCTCATGGTGCCGGGGTCCACGTTGATATAGGGGTCGAGTTTTTGTGCCGACACCGAGAAGCCGCGCTCTTTGAGGGCGCGGCCCAGGGCTGCAGCGGTGACGCCTTTGCCTACGGAACTCAGGACGCCGCCGGTCACGAAAATGTATTTGGTGGTCACGGGGAAACCTCCTGCAAAATAGGGGGCTTACGCCGTGCGGCGTGGGAGGGCGGTGCAAAGAAATCGGGAGGACCGTGGTTGCGGCGTCCTCCCGAGGTTTGGCTGATTGTGGAGGGTGGTCTAACTGACCAGGCGTTCCAGGTCTTCGGCGGCTCGGCGCATTTCCAGGAAGATGAGCCCCAGTTTCCCTTCTTTGCGCGCCAGCACCGTCAAAACGGCCTCTTCTCCAACTGCAGTCAGTACCACGTAGCCGTTGTCACCTTTGATGTAAACTTGCTCTACGGTGCCCCGGCCTAATTCTTTGGCAATGCGTTCGCCCAGGCTGAGCATGGCTGCCGACATAGCCGAAACCCGGTCTTCTTCTGTGTCGGCGGGTAAAGCCGAGGCGATGACCAGGCCATCTACCGAAACCACAGCCGACGCTTCAATGTCGGGCACTGCGGCTTGCATGCTTTCCAGGCGGGCTACCATTTGCTCCGCTCGTGTTTGGGCCATTTCACCCTCCTTCCTTAGAAATTACTACTTTATGTTGACTACAGTGTACCACAGAACCGACACAAATGGGGCTATGAAAGGGGTTGTTTTGACCTAATTTTTGTGAATTTGTCGCGGCCGTGTGGGGTCAGCCTCCGCGCTCGGCCAATTTGTCAATTTGTTCTTCCAAAAAGACCAGCACAAGAGGGATTTGGAGTTTGGCGTCGTTTTCTGAGATGTTTTCGTCGCTGAGGTGTTGGATGGTATCGTCCAAGATTTGCAGGAGTTCTTTGTAGTAGGCTACCAGTTCGATTTCGCCGGCTTTGCGGCGTGCTTTAAGGTCTTCCAGATGAGCGAGACGGGCTTGAGCGTTAGACATAGGGTGCCTCCTTGATGTTCGCCCCTGGATGCTTGCCGCGCGAACGCGGCGGGCGGAGGGGATAGTGTGACGTTAGTATACAGAACCCCAAAATTGGTAGAGTTACGATTGCGTTGCAGTTTGCCTGGAAAATGGACGCGACCCTTATGCGAAGGGAGACCTTCTTCGCCTTCGCTGGTGGTGCATGTTGGGCGTTGGGGCTGGCGGGTCCCCCTGGATGGTTATGGGTTGAAGCGCGGCGCAGGGGCTGGAAGTGAGGCTGCCATCTGAGCGCCGCGCTGACTTTAGGCAAGGTTAGTTTTGGCGTTGCAGCAGGCGTTCGGCCAGGGTGCGGAGGGCTTGCCCCGCGTCGCCTTGGGGTTGGGCTTGTTCCAGCGCTGCCAGGGCCTGGGAGGTCAGCCGCGCGGCCACGGCCTGGGTGTAGGCTTTGGCGCCGTCGGTTTCCAGCGCGTGGGCCAAAGCGGGCACTTCTTCGGGGGTGTGGGGCTCGCCCGCATGCCAGCGTCGGGCAAATTCCCCTTCTTGGGCCAGACCATAGACCACAGGAAGGGTCTTTTTGCGTTCCATTAGATCGCCAGTGGTGGATTTGCCCGTAAGCGCCGCGTCGCCCCAGATGCCCAGGTAGTCGTCCCAGGCTTGGAAGGCCAAGCCGAGCATACGGCCAAATTCGTGATACGCCCGTCGGGTGCTTTCTTCAGCCTTTGCCAGCACTGCCCCCAGTTCTGTGCTCGCGGCCAGAAGCGCGGCGGTTTTGCCTTCTACCATGCGCCAGTAGTCATCCACACTGACGTTTTCGCGAGCTTCATAGGAAATATCCAGATGCTGGCCTTGGGTGAGGCGCAGCACGGTTTGGAGCAGAATACGGGTGGCGATAAGGGTGGTTTCTACATCTACAGGAGGGTAGAGTTCTAACATGGCGATATTAGCCAATGCGAAAAGGGCATCGCCGCCATTGATGGCCAGGGGAACGCCCCATTTGGTCCACACGGTGGGGCGGCCGCGGCGGGTTTCGCCGTGGTCTTCGATATCGTCGTGGATGAGGGAGAAATTGTGGAGGAGTTCCACAGCCGCGGCCGCGGGCACAGCCCGATGCCATTCACCGCCGGCCGCGGCGGTGCTCAGAAGCACCAGCAAGGGGCGCACCCGCTTGCCTCGCGCGGCAGGCCCCGCGCCTTCGCCGCTCCAGCCCAGATGGTAGGTGAGCATGGTGTGCAGTTCGGTGCACCCCTGACTGCGGGCGCGGTCCACCACGGCTTGCATGGCTTCTTCTACGGCTGGAATCATTTGCTGCTGGAAGTTGGCAAGGGCTGTCATGGGCGTCTCCAAGGGGGGATTTCAGGAAGCGGGCACCAATGGCGTGCGCTGTAAGGCTTTGAGGTCGCGGGCGCCGGCCGCGAACATGGCCACGCGCAGTTCTTGGATGATGCGCGCCAGGGTTTGATGGGTGGCTTCGGCAGATTGCGCGGCAGGCGCCAGGAGCGGGCCGGCCATACCGCCCAGCGTGGCGCCCAGCGCGATGCTCTTGGCAATGTCAATGCCCGTGCGCAGGCCGCCTGAAGCGAAAATGGGGGTGTGCGGCGCGCCGCGGCGCGCGGCAAGGATGGACTCGGCGGTGGGGATACCCCAATCGCGGAAAGCCGCGGCCAACAGGCGTTGGTTTTCTGTGGGAGCACGGTGCATTTCGACCTGGCTCCAGGATGTGCCGCCCGCCCCTGCAACATCAATAGCTGCCACCCCGGCCTCTGCCAGGAGATGGGCTACCCGCTCGGATATCCCCCAGCCGACTTCTTTGACGATGACGGGCACTTCCAGGGCCTGGCACACAGCCTCGATTTTGGCGAGCAGGCCGCGGAAACGGGTGTCGCCTTCGGGCTGCAGGGCTTCTTGCAGGGGGTTGAGGTGCAAGATGAGCGCGTCGGCTTGGATCATTTCCACGGCCTGGCGGCAGTGCGCCACGGTGTAGCCGTAGTTCAACTGCACCGCGCCCAGGTTGGCAAAGAGCAGAATGTCGGGGGCGACGTCGCGCACCTGGAAAGTTTCTGCCAGCTCGGGATGTTCCAGCGCGGCGCGCTGCGAACCTACGCCCAATGCAACGCCGAGTTCCTGCGCGGCCAGGGCCAGATGGCGGTTGATGCGCCCGGCTTCGGCTGTGCCGCCGGTCATGGAGGAAATGAGGATGGGGGCTTGCAGGGTGCGGCCAAAAAGAGGCAGCCGTGTGTCCACTTCCGCGAGGTCAAATTCCGGCAGGGCTTGATGGATAAAGCGGTAACGCTCCAGCCCGGTGGTGAGTCCCGAGCGGACGTCTTCTTTTAGATTGATGCGGATGTGGTCGGCTTTTCGATGGCCGATGGGCGTAACTTTTTTCATGGCGTGGTGTTCCCTGGTTTGGACTATCTTACCAGCCTGCCATGCCTCTTGTCAACGGGCTTGACAGACGGCGTAGGCAGGTTACAATTAGCACATATTCATTTTCTTTTCAGGAGGCATAACATGGCGGACGTAAACGTCTTTGAAGAAGTCAAGGAAATTATCGTGGACTTGTTGGGCGTGGATCCCGACAAAGTGACAATGGATGCTCGCTTCCGTGAAGACCTGGAAGCCGATTCGCTGGATCTGGTGGAATTGATCATGGCCTTGGAAGACAAGTTTGATGCGGAAATTCCTGACGAGGATGCGCAGAACATTACCACGGTGGGCGAAGCGGTCAAGTATATTGAAGAGCGTTTATAAGTTGCGGCCATAGCCAAAAATAAACGACTGTTGCCGCGGGGGGCGTGCTTGCGCGGTAGCAGTGGCATATTGAGATAAAGAAGGCGGGTTTTGGTGCGAAAGGGAGATTCCCTGGGCTCAAAACCCGCTTGTTTGTCGGTTTTTCCGGTCAGCAAGAGGTTTGGGCATACCCCAAGGGCGTGGTTGGTGCATCCTGGGGTAGTGTTGCGTTGTGAGGGAGGGCTATGAGGCAGTGGCTTTGGCGGGTTTTAGCGGTGACGGTGTTGGCGGCCTGTGCGATACCGTCGGGCGGGTCATTGCTTCCCGCGGGGGCCACACCCTCGCTTACACCCACGCCTTCAGCTGTGCCCACGCCCACTGCCCCAGTGGTGGCTGGCGTGCCCGAAGATGTGCCGTTGATGCCTGGCGCGTACGATATTCAGGTGCTCCGTGCCAACCATCTGGTGGTTTACCGGGTGCGCGCGCCTTTGGGCACGGTGTTGCGTTTTTACCAATCGGCCTTGGCGCAGGAAGGATGGCAACAGCCCGCGATGTCTGACCCTGTGGTGGGTTATGTGGCCACTTTGCTGCGTTTCAAGCCCCCGGGGGATAAACTGGTGCTCAATTTGCGGTATGAGGTCAAGGGGGGCTATGTGGTGGTGTCTATTTCAGTCACGCGCGACGGGGAATGAGGCAATCAGAAGGCTTTTGGCCTGAAGGTTTGTGTTTCGCCCTTGTTGCTTCTCGGTTTTTCTAAACAGCAGAGAGACGTTCAAAAAGAAAACGCCCCCGTGCGCAAGTGGCCGGGGGCGTTTGAAGGCATACTTGGGGAGCCTACAGGTCTTTGAGGATGTAAGCGATTTCTTCGGGGTGCTTGGCGACTTTGACGCCGGCTTTTTCCAGGGCTTCGATTTTCTCGGCTGCGGTGCCTTCGCCGCCTTCGACGATGGCGCCCGCGTGGCCCATGCGCTTGCCCGGAGGCGCGGTTTGCCCTGCGATGAAGCCCACGACCGGCTTGGTCATGTAATCAGCGATGTATTCTGCGGCTTTTTGTTCGTCGGTGCCGCCGATTTCGCCGATGAGCACCACTTTCTCGGTTTGCGGGTCTTCCTCGAACATCTTGAGGACATCCAGGAAGCTGGTGCCGTTGACCGGGTCGCCGCCGATACCCACGGTGGTGGTGGCGCCAATGCCCAGTTGCTTCATGGCATAGAGCACTTCGTAGGTCAGCGTGCCTGAGCGGGAAACCACGCCCACGTTGCCGGGGATGGCGATGTTCCCGGGGATGATGCCCACTTTGGCTTCACCAGGGGTCAGCAGGCCGGGGCAGTTGGGGCCGACCAGGCGCGAGCCTTTTTGGTCAAGATAGGCGCGCACCCGCATCATATCCTGCACCGGAATGCCCTCGGTGATGCAGACGATGAGTTCCACGCCCGCGTCCGCGGCTTCGAAAATGGCGTCGGCTGCGAACCGCGCGGGCACGAAAATCACGCTGGTGTTCGCGCCGGTGGTTTCCACCGCGGCTTTGACCGTGTCGAAGACCGGAATTTTGTCATCCAGCACCCACTGGCCGCCCTTGCCGGGGGTCACACCGGCGACGACATTGGTGCCGTAGGCCACCATCTGGGTGGTGTGGAACAGGCCCTCGCGGCCGGTGATGCCTTGCACAACAAGGCGGGTGTCTTTATTGACCAGGATACTCATTGGGTGCCTCCCTTCGCGGCCGCAACGGCTTTTTGCGCCGCTTCGACCAGGGTGTCAGCAGTAATCATGTTGGCGTCGGCCAGCAAGCGACGCCCTTCCTCTGCGTTGGTGCCCACAATGCGGGCGACCATGGGCACGGTGGGTTTGACTTCTTCCATCGCGGCCAGGATGCCCTTGGCAACTTCGTCGCCGCGGGTGATGCCGCCGAAGATGTTGATGAGTACGGCTTTGACGTTGGGCTCGGAAAGAATGATGCGGAACGCGGCAGCAACCTTTTCCGCACTCGCACCGCCGCCAATGTCCAGGAAGTTGGCTGGTTCGCCGCCGTAGAGCTTGATCACGTCCATCGTGGTCATGGCCAGACCAGCGCCGTTGACCATGCACCCAATGTCGCCATCCAATTTGATGTAGGAAAGGCCGTATTTGCGCGCTTCGATTTCTTCGGGGG
>JAADCW010000019.1 GCA_013154225.1 Chloroflexota bacterium | reverse complement strand
TTTTTCAGGGTGTGCCATGTGGGGCGCGCCCACGGGGTGGACGTGGATGGTCGCACCCTGCCGTGCAAGGAAGCCTGCCGCGCCCGCGTGGTCGAGGTGAATGTGGGTCAGCAGCACGTCCGTAATGTCGCTCAGCGCGTAGCCGCGGTCGGCCAGGGCTTTTTGCAGCGAGGGCACCGTTGAGCCAGGGCCGCTCTCGATCAGGGCTACGCCTTTGTCGTGGCGGAAGAGGTACACCGCGATGGTGTGGGGAATGTCGCGGAAGTGAAGATCCAGCACTTCAAAGCGGTAGGTCATGGGAGCCTCCAATGGGAGCAGGCGGATTAGAGCGGAAGGCGCACCAGCATCCGCCGCACGCGTGGTTCTTCGTGATAGGGGACGACCTGGAGCACCACAATGCTAATGTCATCGGTGGGACGGCCACGGTCGAGGCGCAGGGCTTCGCTCAAGAGGGCTTCGGCAATGTCTTCGGCCGAAGGGGGCGTTTGATGGGTGTCTTCTTCCTCTGTGTCCCCATACAAACCGTGGAGCAGGGTTTCCAAATCCAGATGTTGCCCATAGCGCGCCCCTGCGTGCACCACGCCGTCGGTAAACATGATCACGGTCATGCCTTCTTCCAGCGGAAGTTCGGTGACCACAGGGCGCGTGCCGCGGTAGATGCCCACGGGCACACTTTCGCCATCCAGATGAAGCAGGCGTCCGCCGGAAAGCACCAGCACCGGCGCGGGGTTGTTGCGGGTGACCACCAGGGTGCGGGTCTGCATGTCTGCAGAAAGGATGTTGAGGGTGGCCTGCACTTTGCCTTGGCGTTCGGTAAACAGGTAATCTGAGGCCGCGCGGGCAGCTGCGCCGTCGCGCACGCCTTCAGCCAGCAGGCTGATGACTTTGCGCACCACCATGTTGGAGATACGCTTGGCTCCACGGCCTGAACTCTGCCCGTCGGCCAGCACCACCGAAAGCCCACCGTTGGGGCGTTCTACCACTTCTAAGGTGTCGCCGCTTTCCGACGTGGCATATTTTTTGACTTTGGCGACCGCAATTTGGACTTCCATACATCTATTGTAACCGATGTTAGAATTAGACAGCCCGAGGAGGGCGTTTTTGGGCGGGCTGAAATGCGTTGTCGTGCGGGGAAGTTGTTCCCCTGGGTGGGGTTGTGGTGCCCGCTTTGCTTGCCATTGTCTGGATCATTTCTTCGCGAGGCTTGTGCCTATGACGGCTAAATTTTCGTTTTCCTGGTCCACTGCGCGCGATTATGCTTATTTGAGTGTGGGCGCGGCATTGCTTGCCCTGTCGTTGGATTTGTTTCTTGTGCCTGCCCATTTGGCCAGCGGTGGGGTGAGCGGTTTAGCCCAAATCATCAACTATTACACGGGCTGGCCTATTGGTGTCATGGTGTTGGCTTTCAACGTGCCGCTGTTTGCCTTGGGGTGGCGTTTTTTGGGCGGCCCACGTTTTGCTGCGCGCACTGCATTTACCACCGTGCTGTTTTCGGTGCTGGTGGACGGCCTGGCGCCGCATTTGCCCCCGCAGGGCCTGACCCACGACGTGGTGCTCAACGTGCTCTACGGCGGTGTGTTGGGCGGCTTTGGGGCTGGGTTGATTTATCGGGGGCGGGGGACCAGCGGCGGCACCGATATTCTCGCACGGATGTTGACCCGCTGGCGGCATATCCCGATTTCGCAGAGTTACCTTTTTTCGGATGCGGTGGTTATGCTTTTGGCTGGCCTAACCTTTGGGTGGGACCAAGCCCTTTATGCTATCGTCACCCTTTACGTTTCAGGCATTGCCGCGGAAGCCGTGACCGAGGGTTCCCACGTGGTGCGCACGGCCTTGGTGATTACCGACCGGCCAGGGGAAGTCGCGGCCAGCATTTTACAGCACCTCAACCGCGGGGTCACGCTTCTGGATGCTCGCGGGGGCTACACAGGCCGCCGGCGCACTGTGCTCTACTGCGTGCTGACCCGTTCTGAGATCGGCCCCCTCAAGGCCATTGTGCGCGAAGCAGACCCCAAGGCGTTTATGGTCATTGGTCATGCGGCCGAGGCTTTAGGTGAGGGTTTCCGTTCGTGGTATGATGAAACTTGAGGAACGCGGCTTATCCGCACAACCGATTGTGTTTTGGCGACCAGAGGAGGTGCCCAAATGAAACGACGAGCGAAGTGGTTGCTCGGTGGTTTGATGTTGTTGACTGCTCTGTTGGTGTGGACCGCGCGGCCGGTGTATGCTCGCAGCCAAGCGGATGACAAGGTGATTTTGGGAGGCACGTATGTGCTCCCGGCTGGGGAGACCCTGCAAGGGGATCTGCGAGTGCTGGGTGGTTCGGCCACAATAGCCCAAGGGGCGCGCGTGGTTGGTGATGTCACGGTTATTGGGGGCGAGGCCGTGGTGTTGGGCGATGTGGAAGGCGATTTGACGGTCACGGGAAGCACCGCGCGCATTTTGGGCACAGTGGCAGGGGATGTGAACCTGGTGGGCGGTGTATTGTTGTTGGGCCCTCATGCGGTGATCCAGGGCGACCTGCGGCGCATGGGCGGCGTGGTGCATCGCTCGCCGGGTGCGCAGGTGCTGGGGCAGGAAAGCGGCTTGCTGAAACCCGAAGCGCCTTCTTCGGCCCTGGTGAAGGAGGCGGAAACCACTACGCCGTTTAGCGCGCTGTTTCGCTTGATTTGGTGGGGCATCAAAGTCACTTTTCGGGCGGCTTTGCTGGCTGCGCTGGCTGCACTGTTAGCCTTGTTTGCCGAGGCGCCCACGCGTAAGGTGATTGCCGAAATGACCACCGCGCCCTTGATTACCGGCGGGGTAGGCTTGCTGGCTTATGCGTTGTTGCCGGTGGTGTTTGTGGTGTTTGCCATCACCATTGTGCTGATTCCCCTTGCCATCATCCTGGTGGCGTTGTTGGGGCTGGCAGTGCTCTATGGGTGGCTCGCTTTGGGTTGGATGTTAGGCGACAAGATCGCCGCGGCCGCGAAGCAGTCCTGGGCCGCGCCTGTGAGCGCCGCGTTGGGGACGTTTTTGCTGACCCTGTTGGCCGATAGCCTGCGGGTGGTGCCCTGCATAGGTTGGGTGCCTGGCTTTTTGGTTTCAGCTGTGGGCGCAGGGGCAGTGATGCTGGCCGCGTGGGATGCTTATCAGCACCAGCACGCGCAACGCAAAACAGTGTTGGTGGATGGCTCGCTTCCCTCTACGTCTTCTTCATCCTCTACTCGCTCGGATGGGGGGGAGGAGGCATAATGCCCACCCAACCCCATCTGGCACGCTTTTGGTTTGCAAAACTGCGTTGAAAACACAAGCCCCGATCATCAATCGGGGCTTGTTGTTTGTCATAGTTTTTGGGCACTGGGCTGGTTGAGCAGAGTGTTCCCTTTTGTGTTTTGCATCAAAGCCGTGCGGTCTGGATGGCCGCGCGGCTCATTGACGCTGAAAGAACAGGCGATAAACTGGAACGCCGTGTTCTTTGCACCAGATTTGGCGGGTGGTGAGGGGCGCGTTGGCAAAGCGGGCTTCCAGCGCGGGGTTGTGGGGGGCAAACAAAGGCTCGGCTTCCACAATGGTGCGCACAAATTCAGGGTAACCTTCGACATCCGTTTCCACCCGCAAGATGCCGCCGGGCTTGAGTTTGCGGGCTAAAATTTTCACAAACCACGGTGCGATGATGCGCCGCGCCTGGTGTTTGGGCTTCCACCACGGGTCGGGCATGAGAATGTGGAAGACCTCTACGCTTTCGTCGGGCACGACTTCGGGAATGACCACCCGCGCGTCGTTGTCGCTGACCCAAAGGTTGGTGAGCCCCCGTTTTTGGGCGCGCTCATACATGCGCCGAGCGTACTTCCACCGTACCTCAAAGGCCCAAAAGTGCCTGTCAGGGTGCTGTTCTGCCCAGGCAATGATGAACCGCCCATCGCCTGCGCCAATCTCGATTTCCAGCGGTGCGCTGGTGAGGAATTCGTGCAGCCGCTGTTGGTGCTCGGGCGAAGCCAGCCCGTGGCGATACCAGGGCGCGGGTTCTGGTGGTTGGGGGTGCTTCCAGCGTGGGCGGCGGTTGGGATCGCCGCCGATCAACCCTTTGCCTTGTTGTTCTTGTTTGAGCCAGATTTCAGCCAATTCGCGCGGGTCGAGGTCCAATTTGCCGCGCCCGCGGCGGATGGCACCGCGATGTTTTCGGGGAAGTTGTTCTTGGTTGGATGTCATGGCTGTATGGGGTAGGGGAAGCGAGGGGGAACGCGCAAGCGGGGCGCGGCCGCGCCCCGCTTAGCATACGATGGCAAAGACGTTTAGTATTCGATGGCGCGGGGCAGGCTTTTGGCCTGGGCAACCCACTCTTTGACCATGTCCAAAGTAGGCAGGCGGCGCACCAGTTTCTTTTCGTTGTTTACCTCAATGATCTTGGCATACAGGTTCTCAGGGTTGCGCTGGGCCAGTTCGGGAACGGTGTCCACCCCGGCTTCTTCCAGCAGGTCAGCGTATTCGGGCCCAATGCCCTTAATGCGGAAAAGGTCAGCGTGGTTGACCCATTCCAAAATCAGGGTTTCGCTGATGCCGCTGGCTTCGGCCAAGGCTTTGCGCCCCTGGCGAGTGCCGGCCTTTTTGAGTAAGTCGTTGGTGCTGCGAATGCCCGCAGCGCGCAGTTTCTCGGCGTAAACCTCACCGATGCCTTCGATTGCTTCTAACTTGGCCATACGCTTTCCTCCATAAAACGAGAAGTGCCCTCACAGGATAATTGTGAGCGAGATAGTTACAAAATTATAGCACATATAAGGCGAAAGTGATGCCTGGGTTAAAGTTGCTCCTGCGGTGATTAAAGCGCCCAGGGCAATGGCGGCTTGCCCCAAATGGTAGAGGATGCGCACCATCAACCTACCTTGCGCCACAGGGTGCACGAAGCGGTCCCAGGCCAGCAGCGCGTCGGAAAGGAAGAAAAGGGCTGCTCCAGCCGCGATGGTCAGCGTGCCCCCACGGGGAAGGTCGGTGCGGAAGGGCAAGAGCAAGGCCGAAACCAGCATCAGGCTGATGGCCACGGTGTAAATGGCCACAGGCTTGATCAGTTGGGTTTGCTCCTGCTCCCGAAGCGCGGCCACCAATCGTTGGTAGAAGCGCCCCGCGGTCAGCCCTACCGCGATGGCAATTGCCCCAGTCCAGAGGGTAAAGGGCGGCGTATGCAGGCTAAAAGCCAGCAAATAAGCCACATGGGCAACCACAAAGGCGATCAGCCCCCATTTGAAACGTTCGTGGGGCAGCATGAGGAAGATGTCACCCAAAAGGGAGAAAAACAACCCCACGGCCACCCAGGAGAGCATGGGGCTGGGTTGGGGCAGTGCGGCGTCACCGCTGAGCACAGCGATGAGCAGGGCTACAATAACGGCAGGCTTGGTGAAATAGCCCAGGCGCCGCCGCGACAGCGCAAGTGCAATCCAGTCCCATATGGCAATGGCCAAACCCATGCCAATCCACGTGCCCCACATACTTTAGCCTCCTTGGCGTTTGCGTTGGGAAGAAGGCAGGCGGAACCCAAACTGGCGCAGAGTGCCAGGGTCGTTGCGCCAGTTTTTGCGCACTTTGACCCGAAGATCCAAAAACACTTTGCGCCCGCTCATGGCTTCGATGGCCTGCCGTGCGGTGGTGCCGATTTGTTTGAGCATCGTGCCGCCTTTGCCAATGACAATTCCCTTTTGGGAGTCACGTTCCACAAACAGGGTTGCGGCAATGTAAGCGCCGTGGTCGCCGCGCTCTTTGTATTCGTCAATGCGCACGGCCATGGCGTGGGGAACTTCGTCCCGCAGGTGGAGCAGAGCGGCTTCCCGAATCAGGTCTGCCGCGATTTCCCGCTCGGTCAGGTCGGTGATGGTGTCTTCGTCGTAGTAAGGCGGGCTGACGGGCAGGCGTTCAAAAATGGCATCCAGGAGCGCGTCCAGCCCTTCGCCCGTGAGGGCGGAAACTGGGATGAGCGGCGCGTCGGGCAGGAGTTCCTGGTACATGGCCTGGTAGGCTTCCAGGCGGTCTTTGGGGGTCAAATCCACTTTGTTGAACACAATCAGCGTGGGTAGTTCTCCCGCGGTTTCGCGGATGTATTGCGCGACCATGCGGTCTTCTTCATGGGGTGGATAAGCGCCGTCCACCATGAAGAGGATGAGGTCCACATCTTCCCACGTGGCCAGGGCTTCGTAGTTCATGGCCTCACCCAGCTTGTGGTGGGCTTTGTGGATGCCGGGTGCGTCCACGAACACGATTTGCCCACGGTCGGTGGTGAGGATGCCCAACTGGCGCTTGCGGGTGGTTTGAGGCCGCGGGGAAACCGCGGCTACCTTTTGCCCCAACAGCGCGTTCATCAGGGTGGATTTGCCCACATTGGGACGGCCGGCTAAGGCGACAAAGCCGGCGCGGTAGTCTTCGGGAAGGGTTTCGGGAAGCATGATTGGATGACCTTCAAAACGGGAAAGGGCGGTGATGGGAAGTTAGCGTTGCTGTTTGAGGAGGTCGCGAATTTCTTCCAACAGGACGACTTCCGGATCGGGTGCAGGCGGGGTTTCGGGTTCGGCTTCTTTGGCTTCCTCTTCGCGTTTGAGCGCGTTGATGCCTTTGATCATCACGAAGATGGCCAGGGCAATGATGAGGAAATCTACCAGGGTTTGGATGAATGCGCCGTAGCGCAGGAGCACGGCTGGGTTGTCGCCGCTGGCGGCTTTGAGGGTGATGGCCAGGTTGGAGAAGTCCACGCCGCCCAACAGCAGGCCAATGGGCGGCATCAGGATGTCGTTCACAAAGGAACTGACCACTTTGCCAAACGCGCCGCCGATGATGATGCCAACGGCCATATCCACCACGTTACCTCGGGCAATGAAATCCTTGAATTCTTGCCACATGCTCATACTTTGTCCTCCTCTTTTTTCGCGTGTGGGCTGTGATGCAAGATGATGTCAGCGAATGGAATAGATAAGAATGTGCTCATTCTAACATGAAACCGGTCAAGACGCGAAGGCCTCGCGCCTTGACCGGTTTTGGGGGGAGGAGAAGGAAGTATTAGCGCCCGAATTTTTCTTTGAGGATGTCTTCCAAAGTAGGCGCGCCAATCACCTGCAGTTCGTAGCGCACCCGTTGGCTGGGTTTGTTGATTTTCAGGATGCGCCGCAGGTCAATGGGCGTGCCGATGATGACCATGTCTGCGTCCGCGCGGTTGATGGTTTCTTCCAACTCCCGGATTTGCGTTTCGCCGTAGCCCATCGCGGGCAGCACCGCGCCGGTGGTGGGGTATTTCGCGTAGGTCTCCCGAATGGAGCCCACCGCGTAGGGCCGCGGGTCCACGATTTCGGCCGCGCCAAAGCGTTTGGCCGCGACCCAGCCCGCGCCGTAGGCCATGCCGCCGTGGGTCAGGGTGGGGCCGTCTTCCACCACCA
>JAADCW010000230.1 GCA_013154225.1 Chloroflexota bacterium | reverse complement strand
GCGCTTGGCGTTTCTTTGTGCCTTTGCGTTCCCCCTTGGCGCGTGCTTGTTTACCCGCTGACAAACGGATTATGCCGCTTTTCTTCCCCCACGGTGGTTGCGGGCCCGTGGCCTGGGAAGATGCGGGTTTCGTCGGGCAGGGTGTAAACCTCGCTGCGGATGCTTTCCAGCAGCGCGTCCCAATCGCCGCCGGGAAGATCTGCCCGGCCTATACTGCCCTGAAAGATAAGATCGCCCGCGAAGAGCACTTCAGCTTCGGGGCAGTAAAACGCGACGTGGCCGGGGGTATGGCCGGGCGTGTGGCGCACTTCGCAGGTGATACTTCCCACTTCCAGAATGTCGCCGTGGTAGAAGCCGATGTCGGGCGCGGGGCCTGGGTCTTCAATGGCGATGCCGAACGCGTCCGCGCCGCCTTTGATCTTCCACAGCCAGCAATCTTCAGGGTGCAGGCCAATGGGCGGTGGGGGAGAGACATTGCGCAGTATTGCGGCCACGCCGCCGATGTGGTCGAAGTGCGCGTGGGTGAGCCAAATCGCGGTCAGCCGCCAGCCGCGCTGTTGTACCGCGGCCGCGATGCGTTCCCCTTCCCAGCCGGGGTCAATGACCACGGCTTCCCCGCGGTCGGGGTCGGCCAGGATGTAGGCATTGGTGGCCAGGGGGCCTACGGTGAGGGGAAGGATGAACGGCGGCATGTTCCTGCTTTGGGGAAGTTAGGCGGTGGTTTCCCACGCGAGTTGGTCGAGGAAATCTTCCTGAAGAGAGGCGGCAAACGCGGCTAAGAGGCGGCCCGCTCGGCGGATGTCTTTCAGGGAAACCATTTCTACTGGGGTGTGCATGTAGCGCAGGGGGATGCTGACGACCATGCTGGCTGCGCCTGCGGCGGCAATTTGCAAGGCCATCGCGTCGGTGCCTGAGTGGGTGGGCAGATATTCCACGTGATGGGGAATTTCCAGTTCTTCGGCCAGGGTTTTGAGCCTTTGATGCAGTTTGGGGTGCGCGTTGGGGCCAAAGCCCAACGTAATGCCTTCGCCCAGGGGAAAGCCCTCGGTTTCGCCCACGCCAGGGCCAGTAGCAAAGGTGACGTCCACGGCAATGGCGATGTCGGGGCGGAGTTCGTAAGCAATGGTTTTGGCGCCGCCCAGGTTTTCTTCTTCCTGGACTGTGGCTGTGAAGTAAACATCCCAGGCCAGAGGGCGGTTTTGCAGGGCTTCCAGCGCGAGGGTGAATGCGGCCAGAGACGCGCGGTTGTCAAGGCCAGGGCCCATGATGGTGTTCTCGCCGAGCATTTGGGGTTCTTGGTCAAAGACCACGCGGTCGCCAACCTGCACCCGTCGGGCGAGTTGTCGCGCGGTGAGGCCGGTATCCACCAGCAGATGGGTGAGGGGCACGGGTTTGCCTTGCATTTCTTCAGGTAAGACCCGGTCGGGCGGTGCGATCAACAAGCCGGGCAGAGGCCCTTGGGCGGTGTACACGGTAACTTTTTGCCCGGGAAGCACTCGGGCATCCAGGCCGCCGATGGGGGCCACGTGCAGGAATTCGCCTTCGATGCGGGAAACCAGCAAGCCGATGGTATCCATGTGTGCGGCAAAGAGCACCCGTGGGCGGGGTTCGGCGGCTTGTCCGCGGCGCAGGGCAGTGAGGGAGCCCAGGGGCGAGGTCAGGATTTCGTCGGCCAGAGGCGCCCAGTGTTGGGTGAGGAAGTCGCGCACTGGGGCTTCGGTGCCAGAAAGGCCGGGTTGACGCAGAAGTTGGAGAAGGAAGTCTTGAAGGTTCATGATGTTTCCCTAAAAAGCGAGATAAAGGCTACGGTGTGGGGGTTGGGGATGGTGGTGTTGGCGTGGGCGTGTCGGTGGGAGCAGGTGTATCGGTAGGCGTGGGTGTGGGGGTGTTGGTTGGCGTAGGTGTGTCGGTGGGAAGCGGTGTGTTGGTGGGTGTGGATGTAGCCGTGCTGGTGGCCGTGGATGAAGGCGTGAATGTAGGTGTGGCCGTAGAAGTGGCTGTGGGTGAGGGTTGTGGGGTGTTGGTGGCTGTCGCGGGCAGGAAGGGCGTGCTGCTCGCGGTAGGGGTTGAAGACGCGGTAGGCGTTATGGTGGATGTAATGGTAGGCGTGGGGGTGATGGTCGGCGTGGATGTGGGCGGCCGTGGGGTGGGGGACGGCCCAGGTGTAGGGTAAGCCACTGCGGTGGTGGTTGTTGTGGTGAGGGTTGGGCCGTAGTAAGGCGTTGCTGTAGGCGTAGGGGTGCTGCGTGAAGCGCGCACAATGGCCGCAACGCCAATGCCATAACAAGGTATGGTCGCGAGGATAATGAAAATCAGCGTGTAACGGATGCGCCAGCGCATGACTTGGCTGTCCATGAGGGTTCTCCTGAGCCAATCCCTTTTATCATACCACGCGGTGGTTTAACTTTCCGGTGAGGTCGCCGGGGGCTGGGAAAGCGGCTTTTGTGGGGGGCAGGGGAGGTGTTCCAAAAGGCGAAAGGCCAGGGGTCCAAGGACAAAGGGCAGCCAAAAGGTGATGCCGCGATAGGCCAGGGTAACCACCGCGGCTTCGCCTAAAGGGACGTTGAGGGAGTTGAGCGCCACGGTGAGGATGCCTTCCACAATGCCAATGCCCGAAGGGGTGGGCGAGATGATGAGAAACAGGTTGGCAATCGCGTAGCCTGCAACGATGGTGCCAGCGGAGTAAGGCACCTGGAAGGCCAGAAAGACCAACCAGAGGATGATGAGTTGCAGTCCTTTGCTTACCACGCCCAAGGTCGCGGGCAGGAGCACGGCATAGGGCTGACGGCGGACGGTTTTGAGACCTTCGCCAGCATCTAACGCAAAGGTGCGGGCGTTTTCTTCGGAAAGGTAAGGCCGATGGAGCAGGGGCCAGAGCAGGCGATTGATGCGACGGGTGAGCGCGGTGAGCACATTGCCCAGCAAGGGGCCGGAATAGGCACCCAAATAAAGCAGCACCCCCAGCCCTATGGCCAGGAGTGCCATCAGAAAGGAGGCTGTGATGTCGGCCACGGTCAGGTGGTTGCGGCGGATAAGCACCACCAGCCCCAAGGCCAGGGCAAACAAAAAGCCCACGTATTCAAAGAAGATGTACAATACCCCAGCCACAGTCGCCCGGGTGGCTGAGTAGCCCCGCTGGCGTGCTTCGGAGATGTAAACGGTGAGACCGCTCATGCCGCCGCTGGGCACAACCACGCTGAAAAAGTTTGCCGACATGGCCATCAAGGCCAGCCGCAGGAGGCTTTCTTCCAACCCCAGCGCCCGATAGAGGATTTTGAGGTTGTAGCCTGCATTGAGATACCACAGCACTTGTACCCCCAAGGCCAGGCAAAGGAAGCGCACGTCGCCCCGCTTGAGCGTTGCTACAATGGTATGCACTTCTGCCAGGCGTCCTACGATGAATCCGATGCCCAAGAGCAGGGCGATGGCAAACAGGAATTTGCGCATGAAGGCATTATACCAAGCCTGGCAGGGCTGAGAGGTTTTTAAGGGTTGAGCAGCAGGACGAATTTCCCCCCCGTTTGAAGGATAGGGTGAGGGAATTGGACATCCCCTTTGACTTTGCGATGTGGCTTTGGTAGAGGCTTTGGAAACGAAAAGGCCCCCTTCGCTTAGGGAAGGGGGCCAAAGCGGCTTGTGTCAAGTTGGGGTTTAGTGGATTTTCCGCTCGCCTAAAGTGACCTCTACGGTGATGGTCTTGCCGTCGCGGATCACTTTCAAAGGCACGGTTTCACCCGGTTTGTGGTCGAAGAGCGCGTTGATGAAGGGGTGTTTTTCATCCAATTTGGTCTCACCAATTTGGAAGATGATGTCGCCGCGGCGGATACCGGCTTTGGCCGCGGGGCTGTCGGGCGCGACGCGCACCACATACACGCCCCATTGGACAGGCAGGTGATAGCGTGCGGCAATGGCCGGCGTGATGCCTTGCCATTCAATTCCCAGATACGGGCGGGCAACGTAGCCCTGGCGGATGATTTGTTCGGCCACAGCCCGCACGGTGTTGGAAGGAATGGCAAAGCCCAGGCCTTCGGCAACATCGCCGTTGCCGCCGTTGCGCACGATGAGGGTGTTGATGCCCACGACTTCACCGGCCAGGTTCACCAAAGGACCGCCAGAGTTGCCGTGGTTGATAGCCGCGTCGGTTTGGATGAGGTCTTCCATGACGTAACCGCGGCCAGTATCAATCGCACGGCCTGTGGCGCTTACCACACCCACGGTGACGGTGTTGCGGAAAGCACCCAAGGGCGACCCGATGGCGATCACGGTTTCACCGGGCTTGAGCACATCGGAGTTGCCCAGCACAGCCACCGCGGGCACTTTGCCGCTCACTTTGAGCACGGCCAGGTCGGCGAAGGGGTCCGTGCCCACAATGTGGGCTTCCCTTTCGCTGCCATCGGCAAAGATGACCTTGAGGCTTTTGGTGCCTTCGACCACGTGGTTGTTGGTGATGATGTAGCCTTTTTCGGAGATGATCACCCCAGAGCCGCTGACCTGCTCATCGGGCGCAGGCCCGAAGAAGGTCATTTGGCCAGGGATGACGCCAACCACGGTTACCACCGCGGGGGAAACTTTGGCCACCGCGTCGGTGATGGCGGTTTCGATTTCGGTGGTTTCGACGTGGATAATCTCTTTGTTGGTTGTGGTGGTTGACGTGACTTGATCTGGGTTGCTTGCTCCTACCGTAGCCACAGCATATTGGGTGGCCCACCAGCCACCTGCGATGCCACCGCATACGGCCATCAGTCCCGCGGTGAAAACCCACAAGACAGCCCAGAGAATGCGTTTGGTATCCATGCTTCACCTCCCGAACCCCGGCACGGGCGTCGGTGAAGGCAGGACCGGCGCGGGCGTCGGGGAGATGATTGGCAAGGTTTTAGCGGCGGCGACGACCGCCGAAGATCAACATCGCGAAATACAAAAGTTGCATAATGGCGTTGAAGAGTGCGGCAACATAAGTGAGCGCGGCCGCGTTGAGCACGGTGTTCACCCCGCGCACTTCTTCCGTGGTTTGGACAATGCCGGTTTCCTGAAGCAATTGCTTGGCACGGGCCGAGGCGTTGAATTCCACCGGCAGGGTGATCAGCGCAAAGATGGCGCCCACAGAGAAGACCACCAGGCCCACGGTTGCCAGATTCAGCCAGTTGAGCATCAGGCCGAGGAAGATCAGAACCCAGCCCAGGTAAGAGCCAATGTTGACCGCAGGCACCATCATGGTGCGCAGTTTCAGAGGGGCGTAACCTTCCTTGTCCTGCAAGGCGTGGCCCAATTCGTGGGCCGCCACGGCGACCGAAGCCACCGACCGCCCCTGGTAAACCGTGGGGGAAAGGCGCAGGACTTTACTGCGGGGGTCGTAGTGGTCGGTGAGCATACCGTTGACGGCTTCGACACGCACGCCGTGTAGCCCGGCATATTGGATGAGCCGCTGGGCGGCTTCCGCACCTGAGAGCCGGCTGTGTAAGGGCACACGCGACCATTTGTTGAAGGCCGATTTGACATACCATTGAGCAGCCAGGGTCGCCAAAAAGGCCGGCGCCATACACAAAAGATAATACGGGTCAATCCACATAGTGCCTCCTTCCTTTGCGCCCTACAGTGTTATTTGGTCTGCATGGTCGCGGGCGCTTTGCCTTGCAAAATGAGTTCAATGGCTTTATCAAGTTGCGGGTCACGCTTGGCTTTGAAGTCGTCTTCGGTCATGGGAACTTCCACGTCGGGGGTCAAGCCCTTGCCGCTGATTTGGCGGCCTTTGGGCGTCAGCCACAAAGCAACGGTGATGCGCACTGCGCCTTGGTCGTGTTCCAGGGGAATCCAGTTTTGCACCGACCCTTTGCCGTAAGTGGTTTCACCCACCAGCAGGGCGCGACCGTAATCTTGCAGCGCACCAGAGACGATTTCGGAAGCCGAAGCCGTGCCCTTATTGACTAACACCACCATGGGGATGTCGGTCGCGAGACCGCCGCCCAGGCTCTTGTAAGCCTTGCGGCTGCCATCTTTGTATTCCTCATACAGCACAACTTCGCCGCCGGGCAGAAATTCCGAGGCAACGTCCACCGCGGTATCCAGATAACCGCCGCCGTTGTTGCGCAGGTCCAAAATGAGCCCTTGGGGATTCTGCGCCATGAGTTCTTTGAGGGTATCGCGCAGTTCGTCAGAGGTCTTGTCGCCGAAGGTCAGGAGCTGGACGTAGGCGATGTTGTTGTCCAGCATTTTGCCTTCAACGCTGGGGATGGTGATTTTTGCGCGGGTAATGACCACGTCAAACGGCGGTTGGTCGTCGCGCTTGATGGTCAGGCGCACCTTAGTGCCAGCGGGCCCCAAAACACGGCGCACAACCAGTTCGGGGTTCACGCCGGTGACGTCTTCCCCATCCACGGCAATGATTTCGTCACCGGGCTGCAGGCCGGCTTTTTCCGCGGGGGAATTTTTCATCGGGCTGACGATGGTGACGTAATCGCCCGACGTGTCCACCCACGCGCCAATGCCCTCGTATTCCCCTTCCAGGGCAATGTTCGCCTGGCGGAATTCGTCAGGGTCCATGTAAGAGGTGTGCGGGTCGCCCGTGGCTTCATACATGCCCCGAATGGCGCCCTGCACCAGTTTGACATCGTCCAAGGGGCGGACGTAGTATTTATGGAGCAGATCCCAGGCTTCCCAGAACGGCGCCCAGAGGTCCTTGGCGTTTTCTGTGGCATTTGGGGATGGTGAAGAGGACGAAGGAGCAATGGTGGCCGCGCCGGTCACGGGTTGCTTCCCGTGGAAGACGTAGCCCAAAGCAAAACCCCCGGCAAAGGTGCCTGCAACAATGGCTAACACCAATGCCGCGGCCAGTAGATAACGCCAGATTCCTTTCATCAGTCACTCCTTTGCTTGCGTTTGATGTTGTCACGTTTCAAGCCGCGAATCTTCTTTAAAAACGCAAAGCGGCACTTTACAAGCGTACCATATCCAGATTAGAAGAACGTAAAAATAGCAAAATTATGGAAGGTATTTTTGTTACCCCCAGGGGGTCAACAGAAGCGCTAAAACGGTGAGCAAGCTGATCAGGCCAATGGAAATGAGGATGTATTTCCCCAGCGCGGCCATGACGTCGCCCTCTTTGCCGGCCATACCGGTGGTGCTGGCACCGACCACCACTTTGGTGGGCGCGATGACAGAGCCCAAGGCGCCGCCCGCGCTTTGCGCGGCCAGGATGATCGCGGCGCTGTAACCGAGCAAATCGGCGGTGCGCATTTGCAGCGCGGCAAACACGACGTTGGAGTTGGTGTTGCTGCCGGTCATGAACGCGCCCAGCGCGCCCACCCACGCCGCAATGAGGGGATACGCACGCCCCACCGCATCGGCCAGCCCGCGCGCCAGGGTTTCGGTCATGCCCGCGTGCTGCATCACCATCGCCATTGCGACCATCGAAGCAATGCCCACGCTGGAACCCATCACCC
>JAADCW010000010.1 GCA_013154225.1 Chloroflexota bacterium | reverse complement strand
TAACCCGAGGCACGCCCTGGCGCTTGAGCGCGATGGCGTTGCTCAACCCCGCGGGGCCTGCGCCCACGATCAAGACATCGGTTTCCTGGGTGCTCATGCTTGGCCCTCCTTCTTTTCAGCATCGGCAGAATAGGTCACAGTGCGGGGCACAGGCGGGTTCTCGCCATCCAACGCCAGCAAAAACTTGGGGTCCTGGCCGGTTTCACGGGCCAGAATATCCACCACGTGGGCCTGGCAGTTGAACCCTTGACAGCGGCCCTGCATCGCGCGCGTGCGCCGCCGCAACGCGTCCAGCGTGCGGGCAGGCAGGGGGCTGTGAATGGCATCGAGAATTTCGCCCAGGGAAACCTTTTCGCAGTGGCACACCATGCGGCCATAATCGGGATTTTGGGCGATCAAATCATCCCGCTGATATGGCCGCGGGCGGGCTTCGCCGATATTGGGCATCTTGAAGGTTTTGAATTCGGCCTTGGGGCGCAAGGGCACGCCGGCCTCTTCCAAAAGTTCCGCCACATATTCGGCAATGCCCAGGGAAGCCGACACGCCGGTGGAACGAATGCCGCCCACGCACACATAGCGTTGCTCCGCGTGCAGGCGAATCTGGTAATCTTTGTGTTCGGTCGCGGCACGCAGGCCCGCGTACGTGGCTGTGACTTCCTCGTCCAGCAATTCCGGAAGAATCGCCCGCCCCTTTTCCAGCAGGCTTTGCAAGCCCTGCTCGCTGGTGGCGGTGTTGGTTTTGTCATCCAGGTCTTCCGCGGTGGGGCCGAGGAGCACGTTGCCATACACCGTGGGGCTGATGAGCACACCCTTGGTGATGGCCGTGGGCACGGGCAGGATGACGTGGTTGATCAGCCGCCGGGCGAATTTGTCGTACACGATGAGTTCCCCGCGGCGGGGCGTCACGGTGAAGTCGTAGTGCCCTAACATGTGGTCAATTTCGTCGGAATACAGCCCCGCGGCATTGACCAGATAGCGGGCCGCCACCGTTTGGCCATCCGGGCCAGTGATGATATGCAGGCCGTTCTCTTCCTGCACATTCTGCACGGGGAAGTTGAGCTTCAGGGTCACCCCGTTGAGCAGAGCCTCGGTGGCGTAGGAAATGGGCAAGGTAAAGGGGCAGATGAGGGATTCCCCCGGCACCAGCAAACCGCCCCACGCGCCGCTGTTGAGCCGCGGTTCCAGGCGATAAACCTCTTCCGCAGAGATGATGCGGACATCGGTCACACCATTGGCGTGTGCGCGCTCCAGCAGCGAAGGCAAGGTGTGGTACTGCTCCTCTGTCCAGGCCACCAGCAGGCCGCCCAGCCGTTCAGTGGGAATGCCAGCCCGGTCGACGTAGTCTTCCAGCAGCGCGTAGGAACGCCGCAGCAGGCGGGCTTCCAGCGTGCCTGGTTTGGCATCAAAGCCAGTATGCCAAATCGCGGTATTGGCCTTCGAGGTGCCCATGCCCACATCGGGCTTGGCCTCGAGGAGCACCACTTCTAACTGATAGCGGGATAACTCGCGGGCAATAGCCGTGCCCACGACACCCGCGCCAATAACGGCAATGTCGTAGGTCTGCATAGGTTGTCCTTATCCGCGGGAAGGCCGAATCACGCCAGGCCGTTATGCAAATTGTCGAGGGCTTGCTGCCACAACACAGCATCTTCGCCCTGGCCTGGTGTTCCGGCTGTGCGCGCGGTGAAGAGGATGCGGTCGCCGCGGTAGATGTCGTGGGCAAATTCAAAGGGCACGCCTTGCTCAGTGAATGCCACACGCCGAATTTCCAGCGTAGGCAGGTCCACAGGCACGCCCATGATATGCGCCCATTCGGCATCCAAGAGCGAAATCTCCAACTCCTGCACCGATTTCGCGGGTGCGACGCCAAAATATTTTTTCAAAATGCCGTAAATGGATTCGGTCAGATGAAAATCCAACAAATCGGGGAACAATCGCTCAGGGAAGTAAGAATCTTCCACCGCGATGGGTTCCTTGTCGGCTGTGCGCAACCGCACAATATGGAAGACCTCATCCAGGTCGTCCAAAGCCAGGGCCTGGCAAATCTTAGGTTCTAATGCTTCGCAGGGAAGTTTTTCCGCGGTGATGACCTTGGCCCCGGGTTTGATGCCCGCGTGTTCCAACTGGCGATACAAGCCCTCAGGCGAACTGAGGTCAAAGCGGATTTTGGGGCGGGCAACGTAAGCCCGGGCGCCGCTTCGGCGGGAAAGCAAGCCGCGACGCACCAGGATGTTGATGGCCGCACGCGCGGTCATGCGCGAAATGCCAAACCGCTCGGCCAGTTCCCGCTCTGAGGCAATGCGCGCTTCTGTGGGCAGCGCGCCTTCCGCAATCTCTTTGGCCAACTGCTCAGCCACTTGACGATAACGAGGAATAGGAACGGCATCATCTTCAGGCATCGGGGCATCCTTCCTCTCAAATCTCAGGGGCAAAGGGGTGCAGCGGCTCCTCAGCCAACACGCGTACAGTGTGGGTCACCAATCCTTGCCCAGCATGCCAATAGTGCAGATGATATGCTGGGGCATCCAAGATATAGGCAGAACGGGAAAGGGTCAAATCCAGATACAGGCGCATTCCCGTGCTGGGGGCAGTGCTCACCACCGCACCTTGCCAGGTCGTCAGCGAAGAAAGGTGAATGTGCCCGGCCAAAATGCGGGTAACCTGCGGGTGCCGCGCAACCACTTCGGCCAGCAAATCCACCCCTTCAAAGCCATCCACCTCGGTTTCAATGACGCCAAAGTGGGCTGGCGGATGGTGCATGAAAAGCGCGGTAGGCGTGGTGGGGGCTTCCTGCAGACGGGCGTCAAGCCATGCTGCGCGGGCAGTATCAAAAGCGCCGCCCGGCGCGCCCGGCTTGGTGGTATCCAGGCCAATCAAGCGCAAGCCGTCGAGGGTGATGTCGTGTTGGATGAAACCGTGGGCATCTCGCGGGCACACCTGGGGGCCAAAGGCAGCAGCCAGGGCTTCCCGGTCGTCGTGATTGCCAGGAACAACGACCAACGGGGCTTGCAAATCCTTGAGGATTTCAGCCGCGTGTTGGGCTTCTTCCAAACGGCCGTTGTTGGTCACATCGCCGGTATGGAGCACCAAATCAGGCTGAGGGTTGAGGCGGTTGATGTGCGCCACGCAACGCGCCAGATATTCAGCCATTGGCGCCACGCCAAAGGTCTTCTGCCTTGGCCCTTCCAGGTGGGTGTCGCTAATCTGGACGATGAGCATCGTGGTTGTTCCGTTAGGCGACGTTGTCTTCTTTTTGGAAGGCAAAAGAAATAAAGCCCAGTATGCCCGTGACCACCATGAGCAACACGCTCACCGCGTTGATTTCGGGGGTGATGCCAAAGCGGAGCCGCGAATAGAGCAAAATGGGCACCGTGGGGTCAGGGCCACTGAGGAAGTAAGTGGTGTTGAAGTTCTCGAAGGAGAACAGAAACGCGATGATGCCCGCGCCGATCATGGCCGGCATGAGGAAGGGGATGGTAATCAACCGCACGGCCTGCGAACGGCTGGCACCCAGGTCCATTGCGGCCTCTTCCAACGAGGGGTCAAAACGCTTCAACCGCGCGGTGATGACCAGGGTGGTCGTGGTTGCCACGAAACTCACCTGCCCCAGCACCACCAGCCAGAAGCCTGGACGCAAGAACGTCCCCGCGCCCGCGCCGAAGATTTTATCCAGCCCATTGGCAATGCCATAGGAAAAGGCCAAGATGGACGTACCCAACACCACGCCAGGCACAACCAGGGGCCCCAGCATCAAGAGGTACAGCGCGCCTTGTCCGCGGAATTTGTGCCGCACAAACAAAAAGGCATTGTTGACACCCAGCGCCACCGAAATCAGCGTGACAACGATGGCGACTTTGATGCTGACCCCAATGGCGTTCATCATGCGGGCGTCGTCAAAAAGCCCCACACGGCCAGGTGTGCTCGATTTGAACCAATCCAGCGTAAACCCCTGCCAAGGGAACGAAGCGCTGGGGTTGTTGTTGAAAGCCAAAATGGTCACAATGACCAAGGGGCCCAGGGTGAAAAACAGCACCAGCACCGCGTAAGTATAAAACAAGAATTTACTCAGGGAAAAGCCTTTTTGTCGAAACATTACATGGCCTCCGAGAGATCCTGTTTTGTGATCTTGAGCACGATCCATACAAACACGACCGAGAACGTCAGCAGGATAACGCTAAACGCGGAGCCCAGGTTCTGATTGAAACGCACAATGAACTGATTGTAAATGATCTCGGTGAACCAAAGGCTGTTTTTCCCGCCCAACAAGGTCACGGTCACGTAGTTGCCCAAGTTCAGCATGAAGACCATGATGCTTCCCACCATGATGCCTGGCGCGGCATGGGGAATGACGATTTCCCGCATGGTTGACCAGAAATCGCCCCCCAAATCGTACGCGGCTTCTATCAGGCTATTGTCCAACGTGTCCAGCGAGTTCATGATGGGGATGGTCATAAACAGCAGGGAAGTATAAAGCAGGCCCACAGCAATGGTTGCATCGTGGTAGAGGAATTCGATGGGATGATTGATCAAACCTATTTTTTGGAGCACGTAACTCAACACGCCGCTTTCCCTGAAAATGACCATCCAAGTAAAGGCCTGAATGAGTTCAGATACCCAGTAAGGCAAAATCACCGCCAAAAGCAACATGGCCTTGAGGCGTTTTCCAGCCACTTTGGTAATGATGAAGGCGATGGGGAAGGAAACGAACAGCGTCAGCAAAGTGACCAGCACGGAAAACACCGCGGTGCGCACGAAAATCTTGCGATACAGGGGACTCTGGAAGAAGTAGAGGTAATTGGCCAGCGTAAAACTGCCGCTCCGACGATCAACAAAAGAAAGGTAAAACAACTTGAGGTGCGGCAATACAAAAAGCAAGCCAATCCACAACAGCATGGGCAGCAATAACAGCCACAGTCCACGACGCCTGGCCGAAGCGCTCATCTCACACCTCCACTTCGATATGCGACTGATCCACCGGATGGAAAGCGTTAGCCGCGTTCCAATGCCAGGAAATGGTCACCGTATCGCCGACGTGGACATCGGGCGCGTCTTCGGTGTGCTGAATTTTGACGTTTACGCTGACCGGCCGATTGGCATCCAGCAAATCCACCACCACCAGAGAATGGGAGCCATCGAAGTTGATTTCGCTCACCTTCCCCAGAATGCCGTTTTCGTGTTTGCCAAGGCGCAAGGAAATCATCTCAGGGCGGATGAACAAATCTACCGGGTCGCCCACAGATAATTCCTCACCCGCGCGGCCAACCATGGGAATGCCCGCAATGTCCACCTGGACCACATCGTCCTGCTGGAACCCAATCACGCGGCCATCGGTCAGTTTGTTGTTTTCGCCCACAAAGGACGCCACAAAATGGGTAGCAGGCCGGCGGTAGAGTTCTTCGGGCGGCGCGATTTGCTCGATTTTGCCGTGGTTGATCACAGCCACGGTATCGGACATGGCCAGAGCAATGGTCTGGTCGTGCGTAATATAAAGGAAGGTTGTGCCTGTGCGAGCCTGAAGGTGCTTGAGTTCCAATTTCATGCTTTGGCGCAGTTTGAGGTCCAACGACCCCAAAGGCTCATCCAAAAGCAACACAGTGGGTTCCAGCACCAAACTTCGGGCCAGGGCCACACGCTGCTGCTGACCGCCGGAAAGCTGGTTGATTTTGCGCTTTTCCAAACCCTGCAAACCCACCCGTGCCAACGCGTCTTTGGCCAGGCGTTCCATTTCGTCTTTGCTCATGCCGCCGCGGCGGCGCAAACCAAAGGTGACGTTATCCAGCACGTTCATCATAGGGAACAAGGCCAACCGCTGGAACACCATGTTGCAGGGGCGCTTGTTGGGCGGCACATCGTTGACACGCTGGCCGCCAATGTAAATATCGCCGCTGGTGGGAACTTCAAAGCCCGCGATCATGCGCAACAACGTGGTCTTGCCGCTGCCCGAAGGGCCCAAAATAGAAAAGAAACTGCCCTTGGGCACTTCAAAACTGACGTTATCAACAGCCACCAGATCGCCGAACTTTTTGGTTACATTCACAAGGGCGACGTCAATTTCTTGGGACATAACGCATTGCCTCTCGGTTGGATTTTAGGCCCACGCCCTGGCAAGGCGCGGCCTGCCAGGGCGTGGGAAAGTGATTTGCTATTTGGACTGAGCGGCTTTGACCTGTTCCAGGACGTCGGCCTGGATGTCTTGCGCGTAAGGCGGCAAGGGGAAGTACCACTTGATGGTGGCCATCTTCTCAGGCGGCAAAGTTTCAGCCACGATCTTGGCCATCTCGGGCGAGGCCAGTTCCACCGCGCCCTGGGAAGCCGTCTGGTAACCGGTCTTGTTGATGATCACCGCGGCGTTTTCGGGCTTCATCACGAAGTTGATCCACTTGTAGGCCGCGTCCACGTTTTCGGCACCCGCGGAAATGGCAAAGGTGTCAAACCAACCCACCGCGCCCTCTTTGGGCACCACGTACTTGAAGCGGGAATCCTCTTTCATCAGGGTCCAGGCAATCGCGTCCCAGCTGGTGGCAACCCAGACCTCTTCGTTCTTCAGCAGGTCTTCCAACTGCTGGCGGGAATCCCAGTAAGTGCGGACGATGGGCTTGCACTCGATGAGTTTGTCGCGCACCGCGTTCATCACCTTGCGGTATTCTTCTTCGCTCTTCACGGCTTCCGCGGGGTCATAGCCCAACGCGTAAGCGAACATGTAGAGGGTGTCGTATTTGGCGCGATAGCTCACGCGGCCCTTGTACTTGGGATCGCACAGGTCAAGATAGCTCTGACCCGCGTCGGGGGCCTTTTCCACGTTGACGACCATCGCGGTGGTGCCCCACACGAAGGGCAGCGCATAGGGCTTGCCTTCGTATTCCGAATTCTTGAGGATGGAATCCCAGTACGCGGGGATGAAGAGGCTCTTGTCAACCTTGGTGATGTCGATGGGCTGATAGATGCCGAACTGTTCCTGCGCGGTCGCGACGTAGTTCAGGGTGGGCGAAACCAGGTCGAAGCCCACACCCTTGGTCGCGGCCATCTTGGCGATAAGTTCGTTGTTGTCGCCGATGTAGGTGATTTCCACCTTGATACCGGTCTCTTTGGTGAACTTATCGACCAGTTCTTCCGGCGCGTAGCCTTCCCAAGTCAAAATACGCAAAACGCCACCGGAAGTAGCCGCGGAGGCTTCCTCGGTGGCGGGTGACTCGGCAGGCGCTTGGGTAGGTTGCGCTGAGGTATTGCACGCACCCAGCACCAAGGCCAGCGCCAAAACCAGAATTGCGAGCATCCAAAATTGGCGTTTCATCTGTCGCTTCTCCTTAAGAAATTTTGGGGACAAAAGGGGAAAAACGGTGTGAATACTTCAGCAAGGTTTTCTTAGGGCGACTTCTCCTTTCTGTAAATGGGATAAGGTTGTAATGATGTGGCTCATTGTTGGGTAAAAAGATTGTACCATAACATAATGGTATAGACCAAAAGGAAA
>JAADCW010000237.1 GCA_013154225.1 Chloroflexota bacterium | reverse complement strand
GGGTTTGCGGTTCAATGCGGAATTGCAACGCCACAGCCAACCGCACCCCGCGAAGCACGCGCAGAGGGTCGTCGGCAAACGCGTGGGATGTGCAAGCACGCAGGCGTTTGTCTTTGAGATCGCGTAATCCCTGGGTGGGGTCAATGAGTTGGGTGGGTTGGTGCAGCGGCATGGCCATCGCGTTGACGGTGAAATCGCGGGCCCGCAGGTCGTCTTCCAGCGTAGGGCCGCGAAACACGGCCACGTCAATGATCATCCGCTGGCTGCCTTCCCCCAGGATAATGCGGCCGGTGTCGCGGCTGGCATCTAAAGGATAAAAAGCGGCCTTGAGGTTGTTGGCAAGTTTCCGGGCAAAAGCGAGGCCGTCGCGAGGCACGACCAGATCCACGTCGTGGATGGGGTGCCCGCGGAGTAAATCGCGCACCGTGCCGCCGACCAGGTACACTTCCTGGGGAGTGGGAACGGCGTCTTGCAGGTCTTTGATGATGGGAGGTAGAGGATAGGCGGGAATTTGCATGGGCGGTTCCTGATGAGGGCTTAAGCAGCGTGTTCGCGTTCCAACCAAATGGTGACCGGGCCGTCGTTGACCAGCGCGACTTCCATATGCGCGCCAAAGCGGCCGGTTTGCACGGGGACGCCTTCTTCCTGGAGTAGTTCGGTAAAGCGATTGACCAGGGGCTCGGCGTGTTCTGGCCGCGCAGCCGCGGTAAACGCGGGGCGGCGGCCTTTGCGGGTGTCGGCATAAAGGGTGAATTGGGAAACCACCAGGGCTTCGCCGCCTATATCCAGCAGAGAACGGTTGAGTTTGCCGTTTTCGTCTTCAAAAATGCGCAAGTGCGCGATTTTGTGGGCCAGATAGCGGGCTTCGGCTTCGGTATCGCTGTGGGTGATGCCGACCAGGAGCACCACGCCTGCCTCAATTTCGGCAATGGGGTGCCCGCCGACCAGCACTTTGCCCCATTTGGCTCGTTGTAACAGCACGCGCATGGGTTTCCTCCTGCGGGGTTCAAACGTTGGGTCTATTGTACCCGTAAAGCCTTGGTGTGGGGCAGTGATTTTTCGGCCTGGGCAAATTCCTTTGGGAGAGGAACTACGGCTTGGGGCGCGTTGCCGTGGTGTTCCTGCAAAGATAGGCCAAAAGCGTGGTTTTGCACCGAGGCACCCCATGCTATAATACATCTGTTCTCGTGCTTATTTGCGTTCTCATTTTGCATCCGTTTTTGGCGGAGGGATGCCGTGAAAATCATTGATTTGTCGCCGTACAAACGGCTCAAGGCAGACAGCAAGAACGACTGGCTGACCAAAGCCCAGTTGATTTTGCAATATGGTTGGAAGCGCTATCAGGTTGCCCAGGCTGAAGATAAGGTGCTGGCCGCGCTCAATGCCGAATTGGACAACCGCTACGTAGCCATTCGGGGGATGACCCTTCCGAACGACAAAACACCCTTGCCGCCCTTGGTGTTGGGGCCCACGGGGGCTTATTTGTTTTATGTGTGGCCCAAGGCTGGGTTTTACCGCATTCGAGAAGACCAATGGGAAGTGATGCAGCGCAATGCCCGCAACTATCGCCCTGCCAAGCCCAACGTGGTGCAGGAAGTGCGGCGCATGGCCAAGGCCCTGACTGACTACCTTTCGGATTTGACAGGCCAACCCATTGTGGTCACCCCGTTGATGGTGTTTGCCGATCCGGCTACCGACATTGACGCAGTGCGGCCTGCGGTGAAACCCTTGCTCCCAGACGGTTTGCGTCGCTACGCGTCGCAGATTCCGCAAAAGAAGGCTGTGCTTTCGCCCACCACGTTGTTGGATATCACCGACGCGGTGCGGCCTCGGCCTAAACTGCAAACCGCGCCCAAGCCCAAACAGCGCCCGAAAAAGGCCACCCAGCCGCCCAAAGCCATCAAGAAAGCCGAGCGTTACTTCAACTTCACGCCTCGGCAGTGGCTTATCTTGGGCGTGCTTGCGTTTTTGGTGCTCTTGACCCTGGCGTTTGCCATTTTCCTGGTGTTGGCGACCGCATATTAGACCACTCTTTGCGTGCTCATGCCTTTTCTCTCCATTGTTATCCCTGCCCACAATGAAGCCCACCGCTTGCCCGGCACCTTAGAGAAGGTGCTGGCTTTTCTTCGTACCCAGCCTTACAGCGCCGAGGTGTTGGTGGTGGAAAACGGCTCGACCGACAACACCTTGGCTTTGGCGCGGGCCTTCCAGGAAGCCAACCCCGACGTGGTGCGGGTGCTCCATGAGGAACGCCGCGGCAAAGGCTTGGCCGTGCAGCGGGGGATGCTGGCCGCGCGCGGGGAATACCGCTTCCTCTGCGACGCGGATCTTTCCATGCCCATCGAGGAACTGCCGCGCTTCCTGCCGCCTCAGCTCACGGATTTTGACATTGCCATTGGCTCCCGCGAACTGCCGGAATCTCGGCGGCTTCAGGAACCCGCTTATCGGCACCTGATTGGCCGGGCGTTCAACTTGATGGTGCAGGCCCTGGCTTTGCCGGGCTTTCGCGATACGCAGTGCGGTTTCAAGTGCTTTCGCGGGGAAGTCGCGGACGATGTGTTCCGTTATCAGACCATGACGGGTATGTCCTTTGACGTGGAGATTTTGTTCATCGCGCGGCGTCGCGGATATCGGATTGTGGAAGTGCCCATCACATGGTATTTTGACCCTGACAGCCGCGTGCGTCTGGTGCACGATTCCATGCGCATGGCCATTGATTTGCTCGCAATTCGCTGGAACGCGCTTCGGGGACGCTATGACCCGCCCAAAACCTGACCTGCTGTATGAACGTGCCCTTTGGGAGGGCGGTTTTCGCCACGTGGCCGGGCTCGATGAGGCCGGCCGCGGCGCGTTGGCCGGGCCAGTGGCCGCGGCCGCGGTCATCCTGCCACCCGACTTGCCGCCCCACGCGCTGGAAGGCGTGCAGGATTCCAAGCAAATGCGGGCTTCCCAGCGGGAATTTTGGGCTGAGCGCATCCGCCAGGTGGCTGTGGCCTGGGCTGTGGGATATGCCACCCCAGCAGAGATTGACGCCTGGGGCATTGTGCCCGCGGTGCATTTGGCCATGCGGCGGGCGTTAGATGCCTTGCTTCCTGCCCCAGATTTCCTGCTCATTGATTACCTGCGTTTGCCCGATTGCCCTTTGCCCCAAACCGCGCTGGTCAAGGGCGATCAACGCGTGCTCAGCATTGCCGCGGCTTCTGTGTTGGCGAAAACCCACCGCGACGCGCTCATGCGCACCCTGGACGCGCGCTATCCGCGCTACGGCTTTGCCCGCCACAAAGGCTACGGCACTCGTCAGCATCGGGAAGCCCTGGCGCGCTGGGGCGCATCGCCCATCCACCGCCGCAGTTTTCACGTCAAAGCCCATCAACCCTGAGGTACAAGGCAAAACTCCGCGGCCTTCCGCATGGCGCTTTTGTGCCCTTAGGGTATAATGGAAGTGCTCCGCACGACCCACAGACCCTATCTTGAGGAGAAGTCTATGGCAGAGCGCAGAATTCGTGTGCTCATCGCGAAACCTGGCTTGGACGGGCACGACCGTGGCGCCAAAGTGGTTGCACGTGCTTTGCGCGACGCGGGCATGGAAGTTATTTACACTGGCTTGCGCCAAACACCTGAAATGATTGCTGAGGCAGCCCTGCAAGAAGATGTTGATGTTGTGGGGCTGTCAATTCTTTCAGGGGCTCACATGGCTTTGGTGCCGCGGATCTTGGAATTACTGCGCCAAAACGGCCAAGACCACGTCAAAGTGTTCGTGGGCGGCATCATCCCCGACGAAGATGCACCGCGCTTGTTGGAAATGGGGGTGCACGCGGTTTACGGCCCTGGCACGCTGACCGACGACATTGTCAAAGATATTCGCCAGGCGGTGTTAGGCACAGAAGCAGGGGAATAAGGGAGTGAAAGCCGCCATGAATATCGCAGAGCAGGTTTTGGAAGGCAGCCGGTTGGCGCTTTCGAGGGTTTTGACCTACATTGAGAACGACCAGCCCGAAGGTCGAGAAGCCCTCAAGGCGCTTTTTCCGCATACGGGCAAGGCGCATATCGTTGGCGTGACTGGTGCGCCGGGCACCGGCAAATCTTCCCTGGTCAACCGTTTGGCTTACTATTATCGGCATCCCCCCGAGGGGGAGCCCAAGCGGGTGGCCGTGGTTGCGGTGGACCCTTCCAGCCCTTTCACGGGCGGTGCAATTTTGGGCGACCGCATCCGTATGCGTGACCTCGCGGGCGACCCCGGGGTGTTCATCCGCTCTATGGCCTCGCGCGGCGCGTTGGGCGGGTTGGCGCGCACCACCGCGGGCTTAGTGCAAGCCCTGGATGCCGCAGGTTTTGACATCGTGTTTATTGAGACCGTGGGGGCAGGGCAGGCCGAAGTGGATGTGGCTCGCCTGGCGCACACCACTTTAGTGGTGGAAGCCCCCGGATTGGGCGACGACGTCCAGGCCATCAAGGCCGGCATTTTGGAAATTGCCGACATCCTGGTGGTCAACAAGGCCGACCGCCCCGGCGCGGATGCCACCGTGCGCGCGTTGACCGAGATGCTCAAGATGGCGCACCCTACCCAGGAAACCATCATGCACCACGGTCAGCGCATGGTCATTGAAGTGGGCGCGCGGCGGGAAGACGCCCCCTTGTGGGTGCCGCCCGTGGTGCGTACCGTGGCTGTGGAGAATGAAGGCATTGACGATTTAGCCCAGGCCATTGCTCGCCACCGTGCACATTTGCAGGAAACCGGCGAATGGCAAATTCGCGATCGAGTGCGTTTGCAGTCGGAACTGGAAAATTTGTTGCGTGATACTTTGATGCAACGATGGCGTGCTACCGTGTCTGCCGACGTGTACCGGGCGACGCTGGAGCAAGTTTTCTCTCGCCGTTTAGCCCCTTCCGACGCAGTAGCCCAATTGCTCGACGGCGCCCCAGCCGCATAGCAGATAGTTCAATGTGGGCTTTTGCCTTCCCATTGACACTCACGAGGGTTTGCCATGTACGGTAACATCAAATTGTTTTCTGGCACGTCTTTTCCCGCCCTGGCACAACGCATCGCGGATTATCTTCAAATCCCCCTGGGCGGCGTAGATATTATCCAATTCCCCAACGAGAACTTATTTGTCAAACTTCATCATAGCGTCCGTGGGCAGGATGTTTACATCGTTCAGACCACGTCGCGACCGGTGCACCGCAACTTGATGGAACTGCTTATCATGCTGCAGACCGTGCGCCTGGATTCTGCCGGGCGCATCACCGCGGTGGTGCCTTATCTTTGCTATGCTCGTTCCGATAAAAAAGATCAGCCGCGCGTGCCCATCACAGCCCGTCTGATTACCGACATGATTGAGGTCGCGGGGGCAGACCGTTACATCACCTTTGATTTGCACGCAGGCCAAATCCAGGGCTTTTTCTCCATCCCCGGCGACGTGCTGACCGCTTTCCACTTGCTGGTGGACTACATGCGCGACCGCTTGCCCAGTTTGCACAATCCGGTGGTGGTGACGGCAGACCTGGGCTTTGCCAAGAAGGGGCGGAACTATGCAGAAGCCCTGCACACCCCGATGGCGTTCATTGAAAAGCGCCGCTTGGGGAACCAGGCCCGCACCGAAGCCCTGACCATCATCGGCGATGTGGAAGGCCGCGATGTGATCATCGTGGACGACGAAGTGGACACCGGCGGCTCTATGGAACAGGCGGTGCGGTTGGTCAAACGGCACGGCGCGCGGGATGTGTATTTGGTGTTTGTGCATCCGGTCTTTTCGCCGCCGGCTGTAGAGCGGCTTTCTGCGCTTCCGGTCAAGGAAATTGTGACCACCGACACGGTGCCCATTCCCGACGACAAACGGGCAAAATTGGGCGATCGTCTGCAGGTGGTTTCGATTGCGCCGCTGTTGGGCGAGGTGATTCGCCGAGCCCATGAAGGGCGCAGTGTGGGCGCGTTGTTCAACGAGTAAGCCTATGCCCGAACTTCCAGAAGTGGAGACCATCGCCAAGGCTTTGCGGGAAGGGGGGCGAGGGCAGGCGTCAATTGTGGGTGCCAGGGTGGCTTCTGTGGAAGTGCGCTGGCGCCCTGCCATTGTGACGCCTCAACCTGCGATTTGGGCCGCGCGGCTCATTGATGCAACCCTGCGCGATGTGTGGCGCCGCGGCAAGTATCTGGTGATGGATTGGGGGGAGGCAGGATATTTGTTGGTGCATCTCCGTATGAGCGGCGATTTGGTGGTTTTGCCGCCCAATCAGCCTTTGCCAAAGCACACCCGCTGGCTTCTGCGCTTTGCCGATGGCCGGGCTTTGGCTTTTGACAACCCCCGCAAGTTTGGCCGCACGTGGCTGGTGGATGACCCTGAAGCGGTGGTTGGCCATTTAGGCCCTGAGCCCCTGGATGCTTCTCTCACCCCTGACGACTTCTTCCGCCGTTTGCAACAGCATCGCCGTCAGATCAAGCCCTTGCTCATGACCCAGACGTTTTTGGCTGGTTTGGGCAATATCTACACCGACGAAGCCTTGCATCGGGCAGGCATTCATCCGCAAACGCGCGCCCATTGCCTTTCGCGAGCTGAGGCCGAAAGGCTCTTGGCTGCCATTCGGGCGGTGCTCCAGGAGGGCCTGGAGGCCAACGGCGCAAGCATTGACTGGATGTACCGCGGCGGCGGGTTCCAGAATGCCTTTCGGGCCTATCATCGCGCGGGCGAGCCGTGCTATACTTGCGGCACGCCTATTGTGCGAACCATTGTGGGGCAGAGGAGTACCTTTTTCTGCCCCCAGTGTCAACCTTTGAAAACTTGTTGATTCCACAGTAAGGGAAGAGAACGATGGATGGCGCATTGCTGGTTTTCTTGATGATGGGTATTTTGCTTGGCCTGATGGTGGGGATGGCCTTGGGTTGGTTTGTGGGCAAACGGGAAGGCGAGAAAAAGCGCCGCGAGCCTTTGCCGCGGCGTCCCGTGGCCGCACCCGACGACGCCCAGGCCGCGCCTGCAGCCCCCAGATTGGGGTTGTTTTTGCACCATAAGGGCGATGATTTGGAAGTGCTTTTGGATGGCGTGGCTTACCAGAAATACGCCACCATGCCAGCCGATAGCCGACGGCGGTTGTTGGATTATTTGGCCAAAATTCGCGATTGGATGCAGGCCGGCACCGCGCAAGCCGCGCCCAAGGAAGCGGCGACAGCGGCCAAACCCGCGGCGCGGCCAGCCCCCCGGGAACCCATCGGCACCCCCGAAACGCCGCCCCCGCCGCGGCGGATGCGTACCAAGCGCCCGGCCCCTGCGCCGCCCAACATTGCCCGCCAAATTGACGAAATCGTGCAGGAACTGCGCGCAGAAACCCAAATCACGCAAGCCGTGCGCATCGTCTCCGGCATCTCCGGCGGGGTCAACATCCTGGTGGGCTTGGACCGGTACGAATACATTGACGATATCCCCGACGATGAAGTCCGTGCCCTGGTCAAGCGCGCGGTGAAGATTTGGGAGAGTAGGCAATGA
>JAADCW010000056.1 GCA_013154225.1 Chloroflexota bacterium | reverse complement strand
CAACCCAGCACCAAAACACAGCCTCAGCGCCCAGAATGACCTGGAAAATGGCCGTTCTGGGCGCTGAAGTGCTATAATCGCCCCTGCAACGGTTGTATCCTACAATTTGGAGGCAACAAGCGCGATGAACTTTCTCATTACCGGTGCCGCGGGCTTTTTGGGTTCAGCCCTGGCCAACCGCCTGGTGGGCGAAGGCCACCAGGTGCGCGGGCTGGACGATCTTTCCGCGGGCAACCGGGAAGCTCTGTCCCCTGAAGTCCTGTTTACCCGTGGCGATGTCAACGATCGTCCCAAACTGTGGACGCTTCTTCAAGACGTGGATTGTGTCTATCATTTGGCCGCGCGGGTGCTGGTGCCCGAATCGGTGCTCTACCCGCGGGAATACAACGCGGTCAACGTCGGCGGCACGGTCGCGCTCATGGAAGCCATGCGCGATGTAGGCGTCCGTCGGGTGGTGCTGATTTCCTCGGGCGCGGTTTACGGCCGCCAGGAAGAACAGCCCCTGCACGAAGACATGATGCCCAACCCCCAGTCGCCCTATGCGGTATCCAAATTGGCCGCGGAGCACTATGTCCGCACCATTGGCGCGCTGTGGGGCATCGAAACCGTGGTGCTGCGGGTGTTCAACGCATACGGTCCTGGCCAGCACCTGCCCCCAGCCCACCCACCGGTCATTCCCAACTTCCTTTATCAAGCTGTGCGGGGCGGCACGTTGGTGGTCCACGGCGACGGTTCCCAAACGCGCGATTACGTCTTTGTGGACGACGTCGTGGATGCCATGGTAGCCGCGGCCACCGCGCCTTTGGCCAGCGGTGAAATCATCAACGTGGGCAGCGGCACCGAAACCAGCGTGCGCGACCTGGCCGAACTGGTGCTGGAACTCACCGGAAGCCATGCGGAAATCATCTACAACCCCCGCACCGGCCGCGGCGTGCCGCGTATGCGGGCTGACCTGACCAAAGCCCAGCGTCTGCTCAACTACACCCCGCGCATCCCCCTGGCCGAAGGGTTGAAACTCACCCTGGCTCGCGACCCACGCTTTCAGCCGCAAAAAGCCCCCGCGTAAAGCCACCCTTTAGACGCGACGCGGCCGCGCGGCCCCAGCAGGGCACCGCGCCACGCGCTGGCTCAAGCACACAAAGGAGGTGCGTCATGCGTGCCTGGCGGTTGTATCACCAAGCCCCCATTGAAACCGAGCCCATGCGCCTGGAAGAAATCCCCACGCCCGAACCAGGGCCCGGCCAGGTGCGGCTCAAAGTGCAAGTGTGCGGCGTGTGTCACACCGACCTGCACACCGTTGAAGGCGACATCCATCCCCCGCACCTGCCCATCACCATCGGGCACCAGGTGGTCGGCATCGTGGACGCGCTTGGCCCTGGGGTCACCCAGCCCAAACTGGGCGACCGTGTTGGCGTGCCCTGGTTTTACGATGCGTGCGGCCAGTGTGAATACTGCCAGCGGGGCGAAGAAAACCTCTGCCCCAACGCACGCTTCACCGGCTTTCACGTGGATGGTGGCTATGCCGAATACATGCTGGCCGAAGCCCGCTATGCCCTTCCCCTGCCCGAAAACATGGACGACCTGCACACCGCGCCTCTGTTGTGCGCGGGCATCATTGGCTACCGCACCATCCGCCAGGCCGAAGTCCAGCCCGGCGAGCGGGTAGGGCTGTTTGGCTTCGGCGCCAGCGCGCACATTGCCATTCAGGTGCTGCGCCATTGGGGCTGTGAGGTTTACGTGTTCACCCGCTCAGCCAACCATCAGCGCCACGCGGAAGAATTGGGCGCGGCCTGGGTCGGCCAACCCGCGGACAAAGCCCCCAAACCCCTGGATCGGGCCCTGATTTTCGCGCCCGCGGGCATTGTGGTGCACTACGCCCTCGACAACCTGCGCCGAGGCGGCACCGTAGCCATCAATGCCATCCACCTAAGCCCCATTCCCGAAATGCCCTACGACCTGATTTATTGGGAAAAAACACTGCGCAGCGTGGCCAACGCCACCTATCAAGACGGCGTGGACTTCCTGAAACTGGCCGCGGAAATCCCCATTCAAACCACTGTCCAACCCTACGCGTTTGAAGACGCGCAAAAAGCCCTACAAGACCTCAAAGCCAGCCGCATCAACGGCGAAGCCGTCCTGCAAATTGCCACGTAAGCCATCTTTTCCTTCAAACGCCCGCCACGGGTGGATGGTATAATGAAAGTACCCCCGTGTGAACCAGCCACAACCACGCGGCGGTGTGTTGCGATTTCGCGAGAGGAGTTTTGTATGTCTGGACATTCCAAATGGTCAACCATCAAGCGCAAAAAAGCCGCCGAAGATGCCAAGCGCGGCAAAATTTTTACCCGTTTGGCACGGGAAATCACCCTGGCCGCGCGGGAAGGCGGCGGCGACCCTGAAGCCAACGTCCGCCTTCGGCTGGCAATCGAGCGCGCCAAAGCCGCTAACATGCCAAAAGACAACATCGAACGCGCCATCAAACGCGGCACGGGCGAAGACAAAGAAGGCGGCAACTTCGAAGAAATCTACTACGAAGGCTACGCACCGCACGGTGTGGCGTTGATGATTTACTGCGTCACCGACAACCGCAACCGCACGGTCTCCGACGTGCGACACATCCTCAACCGCCACGGCGGCAGTTTGGGCGAAGGTGGTTCGGTGGCCTGGCAATTCAAGCGCATGGCCTACTTTGCCATCCCTGCGGAAGGGCAAGACCCCGACGCCATCTTTGAACTGGCCGTCGAGGGCGGCGCAGATGACGTCAACTTTGACGAAGAAATCATCGAAATCTACGGCCCGGTGGAATCGTTCAAGACCATTGGCGATCAACTCCGTGCCGCGGGCATCCAGGCTGAGGAAGCGGGCATCAAAATGATTCCCACCCAGGAAATGGAACTGCCCGCGGAGCAGGCCGTGCAGGTGATGAAGGTCATCGAGGCCCTGGAAGACCTGGACGACGTCCAGGAAGTGTATTCCAACCTCAACATCAGCGACGAAGCCCTGGCCAAAATGGAAGCCGCCTAACGGCTGGCCGTTTTCCCCGACGCTTTGGCCGCCGAGGCGCCCCAGCGCAGCCGCGCGAGGATGCTTCGGTGGCCTTCTTGCATCCTCAGGTAGCAGATTGTGTTGGTTCTTGGTATTGACCCTGGCACAGCCACCACAGGATACGGCTTCCTGGAAGCGCATCCCGATGGCTCTTTTTCAGCAGTGGCCTATGGTGTGATTCTGACGCCCGCCAAAACGCCCCTGCCCGAACGGCTGTTACTGCTTCATCAGCGTTTACAGGAACTGCTCCAGCGCTATCCCCCTCAAGGCGCGGCAGTGGAAAAACTCTTCTTCCAACGCAATGTCACCACGGCCATGAGCGTGGGGCAGGCTCGCGGAGTGGTGCTGTTGGCTTTGGCCCAGCACAACATCCCCGTGGCCGAATACACCCCCAACGAAGTCAAAATGGCCGTCACCGGCTACGGCAGTGCGGGGAAAGCCCAAATGCAGCGCATGGTCAAGATGCTCCTGGGCCTGGAAGACATTCCCAAACCCGACGACGCCGCCGATGCATTGGCCGTTGCCCTGTGCCACGCCCAGCACTTACGCTGGCACGCGCATTCAGAAATCCTCGAAAGCGGGTGAGCGAAAACCATGCTGGCCTTTTTGGAAGGGACGGTAATCGCCCGACAAGACGATCGCCTCACACTGCGCACAGGCCCTGTGGGCCTGTGGGTGTATGTGCCCCGTCCCCTGGCCGAACAAGCCACAATAGGCCGCCCGCTGGCCCTGCACACCTACCTGGTGGTGCGACAAGATGCGCTCACCCTCTACGGCTTTGACACCGAAGAAGCCCGCGACTTGTTTGCCCTGCTGTTGGGCGTAAACGGCGTAGGGCCCCGGCTGGCCTTGGCCATCCTTTCGGCCTTGAGCCCCGCGGCATTGCGGCGTGCGGTGTTCCAGGAAGAAGCCGAGGTCTTTCGTCGGGTGCCCGGCGTGGGCAAAAAGACCGCGCAGAAAATCGTGCTCCACCTGCAAGATCGGCTGAAAGCCGAAGACACCCTGGAGCACGTCGCCTCTCTGCCTGATGTGGATGCAGAAGTTTTGGATGCCCTGGTTGCGCTGGGCTACAGCATTGTCGAGGCCCAAGCAGCCCTGCAATCCATCCCTTCAGACACCCCTCAAGATGTGGAAACGCGTTTGCGGCTGGCGCTCCGATATTTCAGCCGCTAATCCCTATTTTTGGAGAGAACGATGAGCGAGCAAAACGAATTTGCCACCCCTGAAACCACCGCCGAAGCCACCCCGGCCGAAACCCCTGCGACCTGGCACGATCCGGCCAAGGTGCTGCGTTTTGCCATGATTGCCCGCATTGTCGCGCGTGTTGTGCTGGTGCTGGTGCTCATTGGCTTTGGGTATGTGACCTACGACATCGTCAAGAGCGCCTCGACCGCCGCGGCCATGGGGCAAAGCATTTGGCGCAATTTGCTGGGGCAGTATTTGGCCTTCGTGTCCCTCGTTATGGCTGTGATTGTCATGGAAGGGATTGCCTACTTCCTGGAAATCATGGTGGACATTGAGGAGAACACCCGCAAATAGCCATGAATGCTTCAACCCTTCAAGGACAACGCATTGCCTTTATCGGGCCTGGCACTATGGCCGAGGCCATGATCGCGGGGTTGGTGCGGGAAGGCGTTGCCGCGCCTGAAGCCATCACCGCGGCCGGGCCCCGACAAGAGCGCCTCGACACCCTCAAGGCGCGTTACGGCATCCAGGGCACCACCGACAACGCGGCCGCGGCGCGGCAAGCCGATGTGGTGGTGCTCTCCATCAAACCCCAGGTGCTGGGCAAGGTCTTGCCCGAACTACACGGCCAAATCGCGCCCGATGCGCTGGTGCTTTCCATTGTTGCAGGCGCGCCCATTGCCCGCCTGAGCGAAGGCATGGCCCACCAGGCCGTGGTGCGCGCCATGCCCAACACCCCCGCGCAAATTGGCATGGGCATCACCGTGTGGACTGCTTCTCCCCAGGTGACCAAAACGCAACGCGCCATGGCCCGCGGGGTGCTGGCCGCGCTGGGCGAAGAAATTTTCATGGAAGACGAGGTCTATCTGGATATGGCCACCGCGCTTTCCGGCACCGGGCCGGCCTATGTCTTCCTTTTCATGGAAGCCCTGGTTGATGCCGGCGTGCATTTAGGCTTTCCTCGGCGGGTGGCCGAGCGCCTGGTTGTGCAGACCGTGCAGGGCGCGGCCGCATATTACGAACGCCAACAGGGCGAAGTGCACCTGGCCCACCTGCGCAATCAGGTGACTTCGCCGGGCGGCACCTCGGCCGCGGCTTTGTATTATTTGGAAAAAGCAGGCTTCCGCACCGCAATCTCGCGCGCGGTTTGGGCGGCTTACGAACGCGCCCTTTCACTGGCGCAAAACGGCAAGCCGCAACCACCCAAATAAAACAGCCCCCAACCCAATGGCAAAAACGCAAAAACTTCGCAACACAATTTAGCCCCAAATGCAAAGCCCCGACCACATTGGCCGGGGCTTTGCTTGGGCAAGGCGGGCGCCTCGCGGCGCTGACTACGGTTGCTGGTAGCACAACACCGGACCGTTCACACGGTCTTTGTATTGGATGCGGGTGTCAATGTCTTTGAGGTAAAAGTCGCCGCTGACCAACACACAGCCCGAAGTGCTCAAAGCAGGGGGAGCAAACACACAGGCTGGGCCATTGTCGTTTTCTTCAAACGAAGCCAACCCATTGGTGGGGTCAAACTGCAGGGTTTTGGGGTCAATCCATCCGCTGGTGCCGTCTTCGTTGCGACCGCAGATGAGTTGCCCAGGCCCAACCAGGGAAAGGTTCATCCGCAGAACCGACGACCACGTGTAGGTCTGCGGATCAGGTGGGAATTGGGCCAGCGTCAGGCTGACCGGTGCGTTGCGGGGTTCCAAAGAGGCTTGCAGTGAGAGGATGTCGGCATCGGGGCTGTGCAAATTGGTGGACTTGTGGGTCATATCCATGACGTCGTCGGTGCCGTCGGTGATGGTTACCGTAGCGCTACCGTCCCAATAGACGGTGGGGGCCGGGAAGGGCACGTCGCCGCCCACTTCATCGCAATACAAACGCCCGCCATCGGCCTTGCGCGTGTAGGTCACCACCTTCCAATCGGTCTGGTCATTACTGCGCGGCACAGCATAGCAAGGGATGGTGAGCACCACCTTACTACCGTCCACCTCAAGGCCAAAATCACTGAGGTTGTCCGGCGAAATCGAGGCTTTGGTATCCAGGTTGTAGAGGCTGGGTTCCCAAAACACCTTGCCGTTGCTAATCTTGAAAGCATAATTGGCGCGAACATTGCCCGCGGTAAATTCCACTTCACCCTCAGCCAGGCCGGCCTTGTTGATTTCCCGGCCATAATCCAGGGTAAAGGTATAAGCGCACATTTGGCCGCCAATGGTCACAACAGGGTCGCTCAAAGGCGCTTCTTCCAGGCTGGCGTGCAACACGTCCACGTACACCTTGGGGTTGATGCGGTTGATTTTGGCCTGAGGCACGGGGTCGCCAGTGGCACAGGAGACCAAATCAGCCTTGGGGTCGTCGGCTTCCCAGGAACCCGCTTGCACGGGGGCCTGGGCGTTCTCGGTAGCCTCAGGGGCTTGCGCGGCTTCGGTAGGATTGCCGCTGCCTCCAGTGGTCTCTGACGATGAGGGAGCCGCTTCACTGGGGGCAGCACTTTCTTCGGAAGAGCCCATCCCAGGGATGGCGCAGGCCGCCAGCAAAAGCACAACTGCCAACAGCCAGGCATAACGACGGATGAACATCTTATCCTCCTTTCCTCGAGAGAGGTGTTGTGCGCGAACGATGTTTCCATTGTACAGGGCTTTAAGGCGCGCGGTATCTTTTTTGCGATGGGATAATAGTCCCACTACCCCTGCTGTAACGCGTCAAAAACAGGAAAACCGCGGCCATTTCCCAGGGAGCCGCCGCGGATGAGGGGTTTTTACTTGCCCTTTAGGGGGTTCTTCGGTACAATCGCCGCAACATCTCGCCTTGGAGAGTGCGTTATGGCCGCAGAATTACCTGAAATGACAGCCGAAGCGTTCGAGGCCGAGGTGCTCCAGAGCGATTTACCGGTGCTGATTGACTTCACCGCGGAATGGTGTGCGCCTTGCAAAATGCTGGATCCCATCGTGGCCGAACTCGCGCAGGAATGGGAAGGCAAAGTCAAGGTCTTCCAGATGGACGCGGACAAAAACACCGATTTACTCGTGCAATGGCGCATCATGGGCGTACCCACCCTGGCCTTGTTCAAGGATGGGAAAATTGTGGCTCGGATGACCGGTTACAAGCCCAAGAAGAGCATCATCAAAAAATTTGGCAAACATCTTTCCTTATAGCCTTGACAAGGCCTTAGGGGATAGGTAAAATTCGAGGGCGCTAAGGCGAAAGGCGCCGAGGTAGCTCAGTTGGTAGAGCAGCGGACTGAAAATCCGCGTGTCGCCGGTTCGATTCCGGCCTTCGGC
>JAADCW010000050.1 GCA_013154225.1 Chloroflexota bacterium | reverse complement strand
ATGAGGAATTAGGAATGAGGAATTAGGAATTGCGAATGGTGGAGAACGCGGGGGCCAGTTTGGCAACGCCCTGAACGGAGGCGCCCGAAGGGTGCGAAGTCGAAGGACGTGGGAAAAACCTCACTCCGCCAAAGGCGGCTCGGCATACAAGTGACCGTAGGCCGCCAGGTTTTCCAACGCGGCCACAAAGTCCGGGGGATGAGGCGCAGTAAACCCCAAAGGCTCCCCTGTGGCCGGATGGCGGAATTCCAAACGGCGAGCGTGAAGCGCCAACCTGGCAATAGGCAAAGGGTGATCGGTGGTGCGCACCCCATAAAGCGGATCATTGACCACAGGATGCCCCACAGCAAACAAATGCACCCGCACCTGATGCCGCCTTCCAGTATGCGGGCGGGCTTCCATCAAACTAAACACACCCGAAAACCGCCTCAGCACCCGCAAGTCTGTGCGGGCTTCCTTGCCTTTGGGATCCACCACAGTGCGCTTGCGGCGGCCGCGATTCGCGCTCAAACGGAGCGTCACCGACTTCTTTTGCCAGGAAGGCTCACCAAACACGATTGCATGATAGGTTTTCCGCACCGTGCGGGTCTCAAACTGCCGGTTGAGTTCCCGATGTGCGTCGGGATGACGCGCCAACAAAAGCACCCCGCTGGTGTCCTTATCCAAACGATGCACCAACCACAACCTGCCCCAGCGCGGCGCCAACACCTCGCGCACATGGGGCAAACTGGCATTCCATCCGTCGGGCGTGGCGTGCAACCCCGCGGGCTTGACAATCACCAAAATATGGTCATCTGCATACAGCACGGGAATATTATCCATCACCACCCCTCCTCAAGAGGCCCGCAAGCGCGTGCCCGGCGAAGCCCCCCGCAGGGCCGCGGCCACCACCTCAGGATCACGGCCATCGAAAATCAACACTTCCGTACCAGGCCAGCGCGCGGCCAGTGCCAGCATTTCCTGCACCTTGGCAGCCATGCCGCCGGTCACATCGGCCGCGGCTGAGCCCTGCAAAGCCGGCATCACCTCGGCCAAATTCTCGGGGGTAATTTCAGGCACCACGCGCGTGCAGGCCGGATAATCCGCCCACACGCCGGGCTCCACGCCGGCAATCAAAATGCGCCGTGGGTGCAACAAAGGGGCAAGATACGCGAACAACTCTTCGGTAGAAGCAATCACCCCGCCTCGGGCGCGGTCGAACACCACATCGCCATAAACTACAGGCACCAAACCCGCATCCAACGCCGCGCGTAAAGGCGCCAAAGGCCACTGCTGCAAGCGGCCGTCCTCAGCCCAGGCCGAAGCCGAAGGCGGAAAAGCCACCGCAGGCACGCCCGCGGCCAGCAAAGCATCCATCACCAAGCGGTTGAGCTGCTGGGCCGCGTGCCACACCCGAACAAATTGTGCCCATCCTTCCGGGCCTGCAACACCGTGCCGCACGCCCCCTTCCTGCGCGGCCTGGTGCCCAAAAGAACCCGAACCATGCCCTAAAAGCAAAGGCTCGGAAGGGTGCTCCCGCCGAAACGCGGCAATCGCCTCGGCTAAAGACCGCAGGCGATCAGGCCGAGGCGTGTACGGGCGTTGTTTGTCTGTAATAAGCGAACCACCAAGTTTAAGAAATTGCATGTACCACCACTCACCAAAATCTATACCCGATAATTATCAAACTCAATCTCACCGCCCCTGCAAAACATTATACCAAGGCTTCATTTATCTAAATGCGCTTCAATACAAAAAACTTGCAAAAAGCCTGCGCCTTTGTGAAAAAAGGCGCAACCAGGGCAAAGAAAGGCTTTGATAATGGTACAATGGAGCCTCACTCATCCATACCGTAACGCGCGGTGCAAACGCGTGTTGTAAGCATGGTTGAGTGATATATCTTTATCGTTGGGATGATCTATGCAACCGTCAGAATCCTCCATCCGATCCATTTGTGTGTATTGCGGTTCGTCAGACGACGTGCCAAAGACGTATTTTGAAGCCGCCCGCCACACCGGGCAAGCCATCGCCCGCCGTGGCTACCGCCTGATTTACGGCGGCGGCTCTACCGGCTTGATGGGCGCAGTAGCCGACGGCGCACTCGCCCAAGGCGGCGAGGTCATCGGCGTGATTCCAGAACATTTCTACACACCCAAACTCGCCCACCACCACCTCACTCAACTGGAAATCGTGGCCGACATGCACGCCCGCAAAGCCCGCATGGCCGAACTGGCCGATGCCTTCATTGCCCTGCCGGGCGGCTACGGCACCCTTGAAGAACTTTTCGAAGCCCTGACCTGGGCGCAAATCGGCCTGCACACCAAGCCCATTGGCCTGCTCAACTACCAGGGCTATTACGAACCTTTGTTGGCCTTCATCCACCATGCCCGGGAAGAAGGCTTCATCTTCCCCGAGCACGAAGCACTGTTCCGCGCTGCTGACACGCCCGAAGCCCTGCTGGACGCGCTGGAATCTTACCGTCATCCTGGGGGCGTCGAGCGGTGGATGCGCGAAGAAGCGTAACTACCTTTCTTAAAAATTTCCCAAAAACGTAACTTTTCTTCATCTCTCTGCGTCATAACATTAAGCAAAGTCGAGGTTTCAATATGGCCAACAAAATCATTTCCCCGGTCAAAGGCACTCGCGACTTTTACCCCGAAAACATGGCTGTGCGCACCTGGCTTTATGGCCACATGCGCGCAGCATCCGAAACCTTTGGTTATCAGGAATACGACGGGCCTTTCCTGGAACCCATCGCGCTTTACGCGGCAAAATCGGGCGAGGAACTGGTCAAAGAGCAAGCGTTTGTCTTTCCTGATCGCGGGGGCGACCTCATTACCCTGCGCCCCGAGCTCACCCCCACCCTGGCACGGATGGTAGCCCAACGCCAGGGGCAGTTGTATTTTCCCCTGCGCTGGTGGTCTTTTGGTCCCTTCTGGCGCTATGAGCGCCCTCAAAAAGGCCGCGCTCGGGAATTCTTCCAGTGGAACATTGACATGATCGGCGTCAACAGCCCCGAGGCCGACGCAGAACTGGCCGCGGTGGGCGCCGAATTCTTCCGCCGTGTGGGGCTGAGCCCCGATGAAGTGCAAATTCTGGTCAACAACCGCCGCCTGATGGATGCGCAACTGGACGCGCTGGAAATTCCCGCAGCCCAACGCAAAGCCGTGTTTCGGCTCATTGACCGCCGTGAAAAGATGAGCCCCTCGGCCTGGGAAGCCTACGCGGAAGAAATTGGCCTTTCTTCAGCCCAACTCCAGGGTCTGAAAGACCTGCTGGGCAACGCCAACCTGTGGGAGCAGTCCGAAGAATTGGTGCGCTTTTTCGAGGCCGCGGAAGCGTTGGGCGCTCGCGAGTATCTCCGCTACGCGCCCGAAATCATCCGTGGCTTGGATTACTACACAGGCACGGTGTTTGAAGCTCGGGACCGCGGGGGCGAATTCCGAGCCATCTTGGGCGGCGGACGCTACGACAATCTGGTGGCCGACGTGGGTGGCAAGCCCCTGCCTGGCGTGGGTTTTGCCATGGGCGACATGGTCATCACCCTAGTTTTGCAAAAATATGGCCGCCTGCCCGAACTCAACACCCAACCCGCGGGCATTCTGGTGACCGTTTTCGACGCCGACCATTTGCTGGAAGCCTACCGCCTGGCCGCTGAAGTGCGCCGGCTGGGGTACCCCACCGCGGTGTATCCCGAACCAGCCAAATTGGGCAAGCAGTTCAAATACGCAGACCGCATTGGCGCCCGCATCGCGCTCATTGTTGGTCCCGACGAACTCGCCCAAAACGCGGTGGCCATCAAAGACCTGCGCACCCGCGAACAAACCACCGTGGCACGTGAACAATTGGGAGAAATCCTGCGCATGCGCCTGGAGTCGTCCTAAAATGCTGCCGCCTTCCCCGCCTTTGACGCCCAGAGTTTTTGGGGTTTTCGTTGCCATGACTGCGTTGTGCGTGCTGAGTTCTGCCTGCGCCAATTCGGGTTTCAGCACCACGCCCATGGTCGCGAGCACGGAAGAAGGCGGGATGGCAGGCTTTACCATGATCAAGTACAGCCGTCGGGCGCGTCCCGGCGGTTTAATTTTCGTGCAAATTCGCACTCGCCCCGGCGCTGTTTGCACCGTGAGTTTGGCGCTTCCCAATGGTATTTGGGTGCAAGATTTTGCCTTAGCGCCCACTCGCGCCAACGCCGAAGGCACTTGCGTTTGGTCGTGGCATCTTCCCACCGACGCCCCCCTTGGCACCGCCCATTTGACCGTTGCCGCCCAAGGAGACGCCCGCCGTTATGATGTAACCATTGCCACAGCCCCATAACGCCCCTTTTCTTGCCACGCTCATGGGATGATGCCTCATCATACCTTACAAGTTAAGTCATTGTTATCTTTAGGGTACTGTTCTTATTACAATAAATTCAATTTTTGAAAATGCCTCTAAAGTGTGGTATATAAAAGGGAATAAATTTCAAAACCATAGACTCTTCGATGCTATACTATGTTTCAATCTTTACTGCACGAGAAATTCCTCATTAAACAAGCCGAGACCCTCTGTAAAGTCCGTTGGTTTATTTTTATCTTTTCCATTTTTGTCTGGGGGGTTGCCTGGCTGGCCGGACTGCATGTACAGCGGTATTGGTGGCTTTATGCAGGAGCCCTCACCCTGGCAGTAGCCACCAATACCGTTTCGTGCTTTCTTTATCGTCGCTATCACGAACACCAACCTCACCAACGCCAAAACGTCCGCCCTTTATTACTTTGGCATTGCTTCCATGTGCTTTCTGATTTGATTATCATTTTGGTAGCCATTCATTTTACGGGTGGAATGCACAGCGTCGGTGTTTGTTTATTGGTAACCTATGTCGCGGGGCTGGCTTTAGTCTTTAGCCGCCCCATTGTTGTGTTTGGTCTGACCACTTTGGCAGCCATTCTTCTAAGTATTTTATTTTTGGGCTATGGTACCCATCTCTGGGAACCTTGGTACGTCATTTCCACTCAACCTTACAGTTTTCACAATATCCTTTTCTTCATCATCGCGCTGGACGGCATCCTATACATCACCGCAGCCCTACTCATGCATCAAACCCGGCAGTTGCGCACCCTATGGGAACGCGCGGAGCGCCAGCGCATCTTCTTCCACCGCCTCAACGAACTCAACCACATCACCATCCAAGACGACGCCCAAAAAGTCGTGCAGGAAACCGCCCGACACCTGCAGGGCATTTTAGGCGCCGACGGGGTTTACATTCTCTACTGGCGTGACCACGAACCTGCCTTAGACCCCGTGGCCGCAGTCGGCAACCACCACGAAAGCATTGAGTGGTTTCTGCGCTCAGGGCGGCAATCGCTGGATACCCAACCCGCGCTGTGGGCCTTGCTCCGCCAGCGCGAAGATCCGCTTTTCATTGAAGACATCCAGGAATCCCCCCTCCTGCCCAAAGACCTCAAACAGCACTTCCAGCGCCACCGCGCGGCCTTGCTCCTTCCCCTGCGGGAACCCGCCGACGACAGCCTGCAGGGGTTGGTCATCCTGGCTTACGACCGTCCCCTCCGCCTGGGCGACGACGAAATGCAGTGGGCGGCCCAAGCCGCGCATACCACGTCCATCCTGCTCTCCCGGGCCTTCAACAGCCAAAGCATGCGCCATCACCTGGAACTCCTCCAGGAATTGGCCGACGACATCACCGGCATTACCCAAACCCTGCAAACCCGCACCCTGGCCGTGGCCATCGTGGACGGCGCGACCCGCCTGCTCAAAGCCAGCGGCGGCGCTCTGCTCAGCTACTACGGCAACACCCGCACCACCATGCTCGACTGCCTCTACGCACGCGGGCTCAGCCCCGAACACACCCAGGTGTTGTTGGACCACCAAACCGAGGTCTTCAACACCCTTTTGGCGTTTGGCGAGCCCATGATGCAAATTCCCGACATCCAGGCCTCCGAAGCCTCCCTACCCCAACCCTTGCGCGAAGCCCTGCTGGAAGAAAACATCCGCTCCCTGGCCGCGTTCCTGGTGCCTGCGCCCAGGGGGCCAATGGGCATCCTCATGCTCTATTGGGACCACGCGCGGGTGCTATGCAGCAAAGAAATTGCCGTGGCCCAACTCTTTGCCGCGCGCGCCGGCACGGTGCTCTACAACGCGTACCTCTACGAACTCATGCGCACCGAAGCCCGCACCGACGCGCTGACCGGCCTTCCCAATCGGCGGGCGCTGGATGAGGCTCTGGAGAAAGAATGGAAACGCTCGCGGCGCTACAACCACCCCTTCGCGGTGGCCATGATTGACATTGACAACTTCAAAGCCATCAACGACCAATACGGCCACCCCATGGGCGACCTCACCCTCAAGGCTGTGGCCTCTGTGCTCCAAAAGAGCACTCGCGAAACCGATTTCGTCGGCCGTTATGGGGGCGACGAATTTCTTCTCATCCTGCCTGAAACCGACAAAGAACGTGCACTGTGCGTCATGCACAAACTGGAAGCCCGCTTTGCCGAAGAACGCTTTGACGACATACTTCCCGCAGGCCTGCACATCCACATCACCTACGGCGTGGCGGCCTACCCCGAAGACGCCACCGACATCCAAACGCTCATCCAACTGGCCGACGAACGCCTTTACGCCCGAAAACCGGAAAACTTGCGCTGACCTTATGCTATACTCTAAGTAACCTGCGTTGCGGCAAAGGAAAAACCATCGCGTTGAGCGGAGATTGCGAAGCAATCGTAGTCGAAACGCAGAAAAAAGCACCTTTTGGCGCTTCGACTGCGCTCCCATTGGTCGCTCCGCTCAGTGCGACGCCCTGTAAGGCCTATCCGCAATTCAGGTTAAGTAGCCTGCGTTGCGGCAACGCCTAACGGGGGCGACGCCGAAAGGCGGCACGCGCAACCCACGTCGCGTCCGCCCAGGAAGCCCACGCCTCCGCCACACCCGCAACGACGGCATTTTTCCGCACTTCCCCAAAGCACCGCAAATCCACAAGCCTTGAGGAGCGGCACAACCATGTCCATGTATGACCCCAAGCAAATCGAGGAAATCCGACAGCGCAAGAAAGAATGGGAAGAAACAACGCTCAAGCGCACGCTGGAACGGTTCCCTGAACGGCAAGAGGAATTCGTCACAGCCTCCTCTGAACCCGTCGAACGCCTCTACACCCCTGATGACGTCGCCGACCTGGACTACCACCGCGACCTGGGGATGCCAGGGGAATACCCCTTCACCCGCGGCATCCACGCCACCATGTATCGCGGCAAAGTCTGGACCATGCGGATGTTCGCGGGCTTTGGCACAGCCGAAGAAACCAACCAGCGCTTCAAATATCTGCTGGAACAAGGCCAAACCGGGCTTTCGGTGGCCTTTGACCTCCCCACCTTGATGGGCTACGACACCGACGCGCCCGAAGCCTTGGGGGAATTTGGCAAATGCGGTGTCGCAATTTCCTCCCTCAAAGATATGGAAGTGCTCTTTGAGGGCATTCCCATGGGCAAAGTCTCCACCAGCATGACCATCAACGCGCCCGCGGCCATCATCTGGGCCATGTATATTGCCGCGGCCGAAAAGCAGGGCTTCCGCCCCGACGAACTGCGCGGCACCATCCAAAACGACATCCTCAAAGAATACATTGCCCAAAAGGAATACATCTTCCCGCCTGAGCCCTCCATGCGGCTGGTCACCGACACCATTGAATACGGGTCCAAGTATCTGCCCAAATGGAACACCATCAGCATCAGCGGCTATCACATTCGGGAAGCCGGCTCCACCGCGGCCCAGGAACTCGCCTTCACCCTTTCGGATGGGCTGGAATACGTCCGCTGGGCCCTGGCCCGCGGGCTGGAAATTGACCAGTTTGCCCCGCGGCTTTCCTTCTTCTTCAATTCCCACAACGACTTTTTCGAGGAAATCGGCAAATTCCGTGCCGCGCGGCGCATTTGGGCGCGCGAGATGAAAGAAACCTTCGGCGCCAAAAACCCGCGCTCCTGGCTTCTGCGCTTCCACACCCAAACAGCAGGCTGCACCCTCACCGCACAACAGCCCGAAAACAACATCGTGCGCGTCACCATCCAGGCCCTGGCCGCGGTGCTTGGCGGCACCCAATCGCTGCACACCAACAGCCTGGACGAAGCCCTGGCTCTGCCTTCCGAAAAGGCCGTGACCATTGCCCTGCGCACCCAGCAGATCATTGCCGAGGAAAGCGGCGTTACCAACACCATTGACCCCTTGGGCGGCTCGTTCTTTGTGGAAGCCATGACCGACCGCCTGGAAAAGCAAGCCTACGACTACTTCCGCCGCATTGAGGAACTGGGCGGCGTGCTCCCGGCCATTGAAAAAGGCTTCTTCCAAAAAGAAATCTCCGAAGCTGCCTACCGCTATCAACAGGAAATTGACGAAGGTCGCCGCCACATTGTGGGCGTGAACATCTACAACGACAACAAACCCTACGAAGTGCCCATTTTGCAAATGGACCCCGCGGGCTACAAACGGCAGGTGGAACGCCTCAATCAAGTACGTGCCACCCGCGACAAAGGCCGCGTAGGCCAAACCCTGGACCGCCTGCGCATTGCGGCCCAGGGCACAGAGAACCTCATGCCTTACATTCTGGACGCCGTCCGCGCCTACGCCACCCTGGGCGAAATCGTGGGCGTGCTCAAAGAAGTTTTCGGCACATACGAAGAACCCACCTGGATTTAAGCAACAAAGGCCTGATGAGCTTATCTGATCCATCAGGCCTTTTGATTTAAGTCCCAGATTTAACAGGCAAATCCCATGACCTCACCATCTTCCCAACCCCTTCACGGCAAAACCGTGCTCATCACTGGTGCGGCGCACCGGGTGGGCAAAATGCTGGCCCTGGCTGTGGCGCAGGCCGGCGGCGATGTGGCGCTCCACTATGCCCACGCGGCAGAAGCCGCGCAACAAACCGCCGAGGAACTACGCGCTCTGGGTGCACGGGTGCACCTCCTTCAAGCCGACCTCACCGATGCCAAAGCCGCGCAAACCCTCATTGCCCGCGCCTGGGAAAAGGCCGGCGCGCTGTATGCGCTGGTCAACAACGCGGCCATTTTTGAAAACCTCACCTGGGAAACAACCGACCTCGCGGCCTGGGAACGCCATCTGCGGCTCAACCTCACAGCCCCCTTTTTACTTTCCCAAGCCTTTGCGCGGCGCCTGCCCCCTGAGCAACACGGACGCATCGTCAACATTCTGGATTGGCGCGCCCTGCGCCCCGGCGCCGACCATTTGCCCTACACCGTGAGCAAAGCCGGCTTAGCCGCGCTCACCCAATCTCTGGCTGTGGCCTTTGCCCCCCGCATCACCGTCAACGGCATCGCACTGGGCGCGGTGCTTCCTCCAGCCGATGGACAACCCGCACCCAAAGTACTCCACGCCACCCCCATTTCCCGCTGGGCCACGCCCGAAGAGGTGGGCGAAGTGCTCCGCTTCCTGCTGGCCGGGCCAGCCTACATCACCGGCGAGATCATCCATCTTGACGGGGGGCGGCATCTGATTTGACCGCCTCGCTCGCTCCATCATCCGACAAGGGCTGAGGCTTGCGCGGCTTGAAGCGGATCGTGCCGTGGTTTTGCGGATGCTTGCCCCGCACATTCGCATAAAAAGCCCGAATTTTCTCCAAATCGGCTTCTGTATCGCCGGTGGGATAGAGATAATCGCCAATGCCGCACGTTTTGCTGGGGTAATCGCCAAAACCAAAGGCAATGGGCACCCCCGCTTCCAATGCAATGTAATAAAAACCCGTTTTCCAATGGTCAGTGGCCTTGCGCGTACCTTCGGGCGCAATGACCACGACAAAGTCGCCCTCAGCCTCTTTGATGCGCTGGGCCATCTGCTGGACAAAGTTTAGCCGCGCCCCCCGCTTGACCGGGATGCCGCCCAGCCAGCGCATTAAAGGCCCCCACGGGCCGCGGAAAAGGCTGTCTTTCCCTATCCATCGTGGGCGAATGCCCAGCGCACTCAGCAGAGCCAATGCCAGGGGGAGATCCCAATTGGTGGTGTGAAAAGCCCCAATCACCAAATACTTCTGTTCTGGGGGACGGTTGTCAATCAACTTCCAGCCGCTCACCTTGAGCGCCCACTTCCCCAAGCGTTGCCACCAGGGCGTTTTGGTCTCGGTCATCGGCACCTCGCCTCCGCAAAGATTCACAGCCATCACAATGCCGTGCGCAAAAACCAACCCGTAAGCGCGGCAAAAGTTACGCGCGGCGCCAGCGCGCGCGGGCCATCTGCCACACTTCCCGCAGTTCGGGCGTGCGCAGCAACCATAACACAGCCACGTACACGCCTGCGCCCACCACAATGGCCAAAGTCACGGAAACCGCCAGGGGATACGCGGCCAACGCTCGCCATGTGGCTTCCACGGCAACACCCATAATCGCGCTGCCCAGGGCTGCGTAAGCAATGCCGCGCAAGACATAATGGCCGTCCAGCCCAGCCAAACGCCGCCGCATCAGATAAAGCAACCCTGCCATTTCCAGCGTGGTAGCCACGGTGTTGGCCAAGGCCAAACCGCCGTGGGGCATCCAACCCAGCCGTTGGAACAGCGCCACAAAAGCAAAACTCAGCCCCACGTTGAGGCTCATGGCCACACTTCCCACCAACACAGGCGTTTTGGTGTCGTGCAGGGCATAAAATGCGCGCGAAACAATCTCCACCACCGAATGCGAAACCAGCCCCAGGGTGTACCACAGCAAAGCCCAGGCCACCAATTCGGTGGAACGCTCGGTGAACTCTCCCCGCTGGAACAGGAGCGCCACCACGGGTTTTCGCAGCACAATCAGCCCCACCGCGGCAGGCAATGCCAGCAACACCACCCCGCGCAACGTGCTCGCCAGGGAACGCCGCATCGCATCCAGTCGCCCTTGCGCCACCTGGGCAGAGAAAGTCGGCAAAGCCGCAATGGCGATGGCTTGGGCAATGACCACCTGGGGCATGGTCATCACTGCCCAGGCAATTTGGATGGCCGTCAGGCTTCCCTTGGGCTGGGAAGAGGCCAAGACCACGTTGATCCAAAAATTCAACTGCACAATGGCCACGCCCAGCACCCGGGGCGCCATCAGACGGCCTACTTCCCGCACCGCGGGATCGCCCAGCCCCAAAGTAAACTCATAACGCCGGCCAGGCAAACGCAAGAGCCCTGGAATTTGCACCCCCAAATGGAGCGCCGCGCCCAACACCGCGCCCCACGCGAGGCCATAAATACCCCATTTTGGCGCCCAAACCAGCACGCCGAAAATCATCCCCAGCCAATACATGGTGGGCGCCAGCGCGGCCAGCAAAAACCGCTGGTGCGCGTTCAAAATGCCCATGACCAAGCCGCTGATGCCAAAAATCAACGGCGAAATCAACAAAATGCGCAACAGCGACGCGGTGAGAGCCTGCTGTTCGGGACTAAAGCCCGGCGCCAAAATATGGCGCACAATGGGATCCGCGAAAATCCAGGCCACCACGCTGGTGGCCATCAAAGCCAGGGTCACCAAATTGGCGATGGAAGAAGCCAAGCGCCAGGCCCGATCCCGCTCTCCGCGGGCCAGAAAACTGGTAAATGTGGGGATGAACGCAGAACCCAACGCACCGCCAGCCACCAGGCTGAAGAGCAAATCGGGCAGGCGCGAGGCCGCGTTGAAAGCATCAATCGCCGCGCCGGTGCCAAAGGCCTGCGATACCAAAATCTGCCGCACCAGCCCGACCACGTTGCTCAAAACAAACGCGGCCATCACCACGCCTGCCGCGCGGGCAATCTGGCGATTTGCCGAGGGCGTGGCAGTAGCCGCGTCTTCGATTTCTTCCAGTGGTGCTTCGTCAAAACCGTGGTCGTCTAACATACCGCGATTATACCCTTGGATGGCCCAAATATCCTGCCAGGGTAGGGGCAAATCTTCTTTGGAATCATCGCGATAAAGGCCCGGGAACAGGGGCGGTATGTTAGAATAACTTGAGTTTCAGTGAGTGAAGATGAGGCGTCCTTCGACTGCGCGCCCTTCGGGCGCTCCGCTCAGGACGTACGACTCCGATGCTCGCCAACGCCCGCCCCTCCGCTCAGGACGGACGACGCCGGCGCTCGCCAACGCCCGCACTTCCGCTCAGGACGGACAACTTCGGTGCTCGACGGCGCTCGCACTTCCGCTCAAAGCGTGCGACTGTGGCGCTCGCCAACGCCCGCACTTCCGCTCAGGACGGGCGCCTGACAAAGCGCCTGCGCTGAGCAATGTCGAAGCGCCTGCGCTGAGCAACGCCGAAGCGCCTGCGCTGAGCAATGTCGAAGCGCCCGCAACTTGCATTCCGCCAAGAAGACGGCCTGCACGTTGCCCGCAATTCAGGTAGAATAAAGCAAGCCCATCAAGCCCTTACGAGGAGTTTTCCCCATGTCCGACATGGTCGAAGTGGTCATTGACAGCATTCGCGTCAGCCTGGTTTCACAACAGCAAGTGGTGTTGCTTCGCGAAAAAGGCACGGAACGCTATCTCCCCATCTGGATTGGGGCTTTTGAAGCCAACGCCATTCAACTCGCTTTACACGAAGTCGAACTGGCGCGCCCCATGACCCACGACCTCATGCGAGACATCTTGGAAACTTTGGGCGCGCGCGTCGAACATGTGGAAGTCACCGCGCTCAAAGAAAACACTTTTTACGGCAACATCGTGCTCTCGCACCAGGGCCGCATTTACAACATTGACGCGCGGCCATCCGACGCGATTGCCCTGGCCGTGCGCGCCCACGTGCCCATTTACGTCGCCCGCGAGGTGATGGACGAAGCCGCGATTGTGCCCGACGAAGACGTCCAGGAAACCCAGGAAGTGCCGCCAACAACGCCGCCTTCCTCCTCCCAGACCCCTTCCGAACCCTCGGGCGAACCCACTGCCCCACAACCGCCCCAAGAAGAAATCGCCGAAGACGCGGACGATATGAACGAAAGGCTTTCGGTTTTTGCCGACTTCCTGGAAAAATTAGACTTTGACGCGCCGCCCACCCAAAGCGAAGACGACGAAGGCGACGACAAACCACCTTCGGGTCAGGAACAATGAACGATTACGAAGAAAACGCCTACGCAGAAGAGTCCCTTGCGCCGCAAGCCCCGGCCGTTCCCCACGATAGCCAGGCAGAAGAAGCGCTTTTGGGCGCGGTGCTCATCAACCCTGAAGTTTACGCCGAAGTCGCGCAAATTCTCAAAGCCGAAGACTTCTTCATCCTCCGCCACCGCTGGATTTGGGAAGCCATTACCCGGCTCAGCGAAGCGCGCCAGCCCGTCGACGTGCTGACCGTTGCCGAAGAATTGGCCCGCGCAGGCCACCTGGATGACATCGGCGGCCAGGCTTATTTAGTGCGGCTGACCACAGCCGTGCCCTCTTCCCTCCACGCCACCCACTACGCGCGGCTGGTCGAAGAAGCCGCGGTGCGGCGGCGCATGTTGGCTGCGGCAGAAAAAATCGCCCAATTAGCCCATCAACGGGATTTGGGCGTCGAAGCCATCCTGGACGAAGCCGAAAAAACCCTGTTCAACGTCAGCGAACGCCGCATCACCCGCGGGGTCAAACCTTTCCGCGACGTTTTACGGGAATATTACGACTACCTGGACCACCTCCGCACCCACCAAAACGAAGCCGTGGGCATTCCCACCGGCTTCTACGACCTGGATAGATTGCTCAACGGCCTTCAGCCTTCGGACCTCATCATCGTGGCAGGCCGTCCGGGCATGGGCAAAACCGGCTTCTTGCTCAGCATTGCCAAAAACGCGGCCCAGCGACACAAAAAGCATGTTGCCATCTTCTCCCTGGAAATGGCCAACGAGCAACTGGTCCAGCGCTTGCTGGCCCAGGAAACCCGCATTGATTCCCAGCGCCTGCGCACAGGGCAAATCAGCGATAGCGAATGGCAAACCCTGACCCAGGCCGTGGATACGCTGAGTGAAGCCCCCATCTTCCTGGACGACACCCCGGCCATCACCCCCATCCAACTGCGCACCAAATGCCGCCGCCTGCACATGGAATACGGCCTTGACCTCATCATGGTGGATTACCTCCAACTCATGACCAGCGGCATGCGCTCAGAAAACCGCGTGCAGGAAGTTTCGCAGATTTCCCGCAACCTGAAAGCCCTGGCACGGGAACTCAACGTGCCGGTGGTGGCCGCGGCTCAGCTTTCCCGCGCGGTGGAACAGCGGCAAGACAAACGCCCCATGCTCTCCGACCTGCGGGAATCGGGCTCGTTGGAACAGGATGCGGACGTGGTCATGTTCATCTACCGCGACGAAGTCTATCGGGAAGACACCGACAAAATCGGCATTGCGGAAATCATCATTGCCAAACACCGCAATGGTCCCACCGGCTCTGTGGATCTGCTCTTCCTCAAAGAATTGGCCAAATTTGAAAACGCGGCCACAGCCAACATCGAAGCCAACGCCTATATCCCGCCGCAAGGGTGAGTCGCATGCCTTTTTCCGGGTTTCCCCCTGGCAAAGTACGGCTGGTGCCTATCCCCGCACCTTTTTTCACCCAACTGCTGCCTGAAATAGACCACCTGGGCGAAATGAAGGTGGTGCTTTACGTTTTCTGGCGCCTGAGTCAAAGCGAAGCACCAGTGCGCTATCTCACACGGGCTGACTTCCTGGAAGACGAAGCCTTCATGCAGGGCCTGGCCCCTTCGCGAAGCGAAGCCGAAGCCGCGCTGGACGAGGCCCTCACCCGCGCGGTGGCCCGCGGGGTGTTGCTCGCAGCCGATATCGAAGATGGCGAAAGCCGCCAAACCCTATACTTCCTCAACAGCCCCAAAGGCCGCGCCGCGGCCGACGCGGTGCGCGCAGGCCAATGGCGGCCAAGCGGTGATGCGGCCCATCCCGTCCACCTCTACCTGGACCGCCCTAACATCTACCGCCTTTACGAAGAGCACATCGGGCCACTCACCCCGCTCATCGCCGAGCAACTGCAAGAGGCCGAAGCCGCCTACCCCGCAGACTGGATTGAAGAAGCCTTCCGCATCGCCGCGGCCAACAACGTGCGCCGCTGGCGTTATATTGAAGCCATTTTGGAACGCTGGCAGAAAGAGGGACGCCATGACCGAACCCTTGGAGGAGATTCTGAAAAGGATCGCCGCCGATATTACAACGACAAATTCTCAGACTTCTACGAATAAACCCCAGCATCTGCTCCCCGGTGACCCCAACTGCGAACTTTGCGGCGGATTGGGCTATTTGCGTTTCGACGTTGAGCCAGGACACCCCCTGTTTGGCCGGGCTGTGCCCTGCGTTTGCCGCCACGACACGCTGGAACAACGTCGCCGCAAACGCCTCTTTGCCATGAGCCACCTGGACGAATTGGGGCACCTGACGTTTGAAACCTTCCAACCCCGGGGACGCATTGGCATTGGCCCCCAGCAGGCCGCATCCATTGAAGCGGCCTACAACACAGCCAAGCAATTCGCGGCCAACCCGCAGGGCTGGCTTCTGCTCATGGGCGGCTACGGCTGCGGCAAAACCCATCTGGCCGCGGCCATCGCCAATCAAGCTGTTTCCCAGGGAATGCCGACCCTCTTCCTCACCGTTCCCGATTTGCTCGACTTCCTGCGCTCAGCCTACAACACCCAAGACGCGACGTTTGAGGCCCGCTTTGAAGAAATCCGCCAGGTGCCCTTGCTGGTGCTGGACGATTTTGGCACCCAAAGCGCTACCCCCTGGGCGCAGGAAAAACTCTTCCAAATCCTCAACTTCCGCTACATCAACCGCCTGCCAACGGTCATCACCACCAACCTGATGCTCAGCGAAATTGAGCCACGACTGCGCTCGCGGCTTCAAGACCCCGAACTGGTAACCCGCGTGCACATCCAGGCCCCAGACTACCGCCGCCCAATGGACGACACCGGGCACCCCGAACTTTCCACCCTGGGGCTGATGGGTAAATACACGTTTGGCAACTTCAGCCTGCGCGAAGACGAACACCTGCCCAGGCGCGATGCCGAAAGCCTGCGCAAAGCCTTCGAGGCCGCGCGAGCCTTTGCCGAAAACCCGCAAGGCTGGCTCATTTTCACCGGCCCCTACGGCAACGGCAAAACCCATTTGGCCGCGGCCATCGCGAACTACCGCGCGGGGCTGGGCTACCCGCCTTTGTTCGTGGTGGTGCCCGACTTGCTGGATCACCTGCGAGCGACGTTCAACCCCAACAGCACCACCACATACGACCGCCGCTTTGAGGAAATCCGCACCGCGCCCTTGCTCATCTTGGACGACCTGGGCACCCAGGCCACCACCCCCTGGGCGCGCGAAAAACTCTACCAACTTTTCAACTATCGCTACAACGCCGAACTTCCCACCGTGATCACCACAGCCCTGCCAATGGAAGAAATTGATGCCCGCCTGCGCTCCCGCATGTTGGATACCCGCCTGAGCAAAATCCACCTCATCACCGCACCGCCCTATTACAATGCCATGCGTAAACGCCGCCGAGGCTAAAAAGCAAAAGGATACCGCGATTTTAGCAAAAATTAACTTTGCTGATGATACCCATCACTTTAAAATCGCAGGGGGTGTGGTAAGATAAAGGATAGATTGCGTAAAACCATCTTGCCTGATGCATAGTGTATCGCGCAATGGCAAGTGACTTCATTTTCTTCGAGTTAGGAGGCACGATATGGCAAAACGCCCCTTTGTCACCGTAGATGGCAATGAAGCCACCACTTACGTGGCTTACCAAGTGAGCGAAGTGGTTGCCATCTACCCCATTACCCCGGCCTCGCCAATGGGAGAATTGGCCGACCTGTGGGCAGCGGAAAAGCGCCCCAACATCTGGGGGAGCGTTCCCCAGGTGATTGAAATGCAAAGCGAAGGCGGCGCAGCGGGTGCGGTGCACGGCTCCCTGCAGACCGGCGCACTGACCACCACGTTCACCGCATCCCAGGGCTTGCTGCTCATGCTGCCCAACATGTACAAGATTGCGGGCGAACTCACCCCCACCGTCTTCCACATTGCCGCCCGCTCGGTAGCCGCCCAAGCCCTCTCCATCTTTGGGGAACACAGCGACGTCATGGCGGCTCGCGCCACTGGCTTTGGGATGCTCTTCTCGGCCAATCCCCAGGAAGCGCAGGACCTGGCCCTCATCGCCCACGCTTCCACCCTGGAAGCCCGCGTGCCCTTCCTGCACGTCATGGACGGCTTCCGCACTTCCCACGAAATCCGCAAGATTGAACGCCTCCTGCCGGAAGACATCCGCGCGATGATCGACGACGAACTGGTGCGCGCCCACCGCGAACGCGCCCTCAACCCCGACAAACCCTTCATCCGCGGCACTGCACAGAACCCCGATGTCTTCTTCCAGGCGCGCGAAACCGTCAACCCCTACTACCTGGCGACCCCCGAAATTGTCCAAAAATACATGGACAAATTCGCCAAGATCGTTGGCCGCCAGTACCAACTCTTTGAATACGTTGGCGCCCCCGATGCCGACCGCGTGATCGTGCTCATGGGCTCCAGCGCCGACACCGCGCACGAAGCCGTGGAATACCTCACCAAGAAGATGGGCGAAAAGGTGGGCGTGCTCAAAGTGCGTCTCTACCGCCCCTTCTCGGTGGAACACTTCCTCAAGGCCCTGCCCCCCACCGTCAAGACCATTGCTGCCCTCGACCGCACCAAAGAGCCCGGCAGCGCGGGCGAACCCCTCTACCTGGACATCGTCACCGCGATCGACGAAGCCTACGCCCGCGGCATGGCCCACTTCGAAAGCCGCCCGCGTGTCATTGGCGGCCGCTATGGCCTTTCCTCCAAGGAATTCACGCCCGCGATGGTCAAGGGCATCTTCGACGAAATGGCCAAAGACGAGCCCAAGAACCACTTCACCGTGGGCATCTACGACGACCTCACCCACACCAGCATCGAATACGATCCCGACTTTTCCACCGAAGACCCGCGCACCACGCGTGCCGTGTTCTACGGTTTGGGCTCCGACGGTACCGTAGGCGCCAACAAAAACAGCATCAAAATCATCGGCACCGAAACCGACAACTGGGCTCAGGGCTACTTTGTATACGACTCCCGTAAGTCCGGGTCCATGACCACTTCCCACCTGCGCTTTGGCCCCGACCCCATCCGCTCCACCTACCTCATCAGCAAGGCCAACTTCGTGGCCTGCCATCAGTTCAGTTTCCTGGAGCGGATGAACGTCCTCAAACTGGCCGAGCCGGGTGCAACCTTCCTGCTCAACAGCCCCTACGGCCCCGATGAAGTGTGGGATAAACTCCCCCGCACCATCCAGAAAGAAATCATTGACAAGAAACTGCGCTTCTTTGTCATTGATGGCTACAAAGTAGCCCGCGAAACCGGCATGGGCGGCCGCATCAACACCATTTTGCAGACCGCATTCTTTGCCATCAGCGGCGTGCTGCCTCGCGATGAAGCCATCACCAAAATCAAGGAAGCCATCAAGAAGACCTACGGCCGCAAGGGCGAAGACGTGGTGCAGAAGAACTACGCCGCGGTGGATGCCGCGCTGGCCTACCTGGCGGAAGTGGAAGTACCCGACAAGGTGACCTCCACCTTTGACCTCCGCCCGCCTGTGCCGCCCGAAGCGCCGGAATTTGTGCAAAAGGTGACGGCCAAGATGCTGGCTGGCGAGGGCGACGAACTGCCCACCAGCATGTTGCCCGACGACGGCACCTACCCCAGCGGCACCACCAAATGGGAAAAGCGCAACATCGCGCTGGAAATTCCCGAATGGGAAACCGACCTCTGTATCCAGTGCGGTAAGTGCGTGGTGGCGTGCCCCCATGCAGTCATTCGCGCCAAAGTGGTGGAACCCGACCTGCTCAAGGACGCGCCGCCCACCCTCAAGCACATGCCGGCCAAGTGGCGCCAGTTCAAGGGCATGGAATACATCATCCAGGTTTCGCCCGAAGACTGCACCGGCTGCGGCTTGTGCGTGGAAGTCTGCCCCGCGGTGGACAAGCAGAACCCCGAGCGCAAAGCCCTCAACATGGTGGACCAACCGCCTCTGCGCGAGCAGGAATCGGAAAACTGGGAGTTCTTCGTCAACCTGCCCGACACCCCGCGCGACAAACTCAAGTTCAACGTCGTCAAAGACATCCAACTGCTGGAGCCGCTGTTCGAGTTCTCGGGCGCGTGCGCAGGCTGCGGCGAAACCCCGTACCTCTCCCTGCTCACCCGCTTGTTCGGCGATCGCGCCATCGTGGCCAACGCGACGGGTTGTTCCTCCATCTACGGCGGCAACCTGCCCACCACCCCGTGGACGTTCAACCGCGACGGCCGCGGCCCCGCATGGTCCAACTCCCTCTTCGAAGACAACGCAGAATTCGGCCTGGGTATGCGCGTGGCCATTGACAAACAGCGCGAATACGCGCTGGAATTGGTCGAAGCCCTGGCTTCGCAGATCGGCGAGGAATTGGCCGAAGGCATCCTCAACGCTGATCAGAGCACCGAAGAAGGCATCAACGCCCAACGCGAACGCGTGGCCGAACTGAAGAAGCGCCTCCAAAAGATGGAGCAAACGCCCAAGGTGAAAGACCTGCTCCACGTGGCCGACGCGCTGGTCAAGCGCAGCGTGTGGATTGTGGGCGGCGACGGCTGGGCCTACGACATTGGCTACGGCGGTCTCGACCATGTGTTGGCCTCGGGCCGCGACGTCAACATCCTGGTGCTCGACACCGAGGTGTACTCCAACACCGGTGGCCAGATGTCCAAAGCCACCCCGCGGGCAGCAGTGGCCAAATTCGCGGCCGCGGGCAAACCCTTGCCCAAGAAGGACCTGGCCATGATGGCCATGACCTACGGCAATGTCTATGTAGCCCGGGTGGCCATGGGCGCCAACGACGCGCACACCACCAAGGCCTTCTTGGAAGCCGAATCCTACGAAGGGCCTTCCCTGATCATCGCCTACTCGCACTGCATCGCACACGGCTACGACCTGCGCTACGGCTTTGACCAGCAAAAGAAGGCTGTGGATTCTGGCTACTGGCCGCTCATCCGCTTTGACCCGCGGCGCATCAAACAGGGCAAGAATCCGCTCCAACTGGATTCCCGCGACCCGAAGATTCCTCTGCACGATTACGTTTACAACGAAACCCGCTACACCATGCTGGCCCGCAGCATGCCCGACCGGGCAGAGGAACTCCTGGCCAAAGCCCAGGAAGACGTCAACATGCGCTGGCAAATGTACAAGATGTGGGCGCAGATGAAGTTCAACCTCGACGAGGACGAAGAGAAGTAAAACTCGCCCCCATCGTTGAGCAAAACACCAACCGGCGCTGTCTTCGGACAGCGCCGGTTTTTCTTAGGAATTACGCTTCGTTTTCGCGCTTCGACTGCGCTCCCGTTGGCCGCTCCGATGCCCTGAGGCTTATCTGCAATTCAGGTTTTAATCTCCCTCCGCCCGAAAAGTACCTTGGTGCACGGCTACCGATTGCCTTCCAGCAAAAAGCGCAGCACCATGCGGTCGGTCAACAGGGCCACAGGTGCCCGATCGTCGGTAAACACCTCGCCATGCTGCCAATCAGGCGTCAGGCGATACGACGCTGCAATGGAGAGCGATTGCACCAACAAATCCGAAGGCGCGGGTTCCTGAAGCAACAAAGCCAAGTTGGCCGACAAATTGGCAAACGTGGTCGGTTGAGCAGTGGCATACACCACCACGTTGAAAGTTTGCGGCACCCGCACAGCATACACCGAAGGGAAAACCGTGTGCAGCGTCGCAGCGATGGCATTGACCAAGGTCAAATCGTCGGGTGCGGCCCCCACGTTGACCGCCACCGCGCCCGTGGGCGTGAGATGGTCTTTCACAATTTGGAAAAATTCCTGCGTGGTCAAATGCCAGGGGATATATGGCGGGCGGTAGGCATCCAGCACGATGAGGTCGTAGCGATAAGGCGAGCGCCGCAGGCCAACCCGGCCATCTTCCGCATAGGTATGCAGGTTAGGCAGGTCGTTCAGGCCAAAATAACGCTCGCCCACCCGAATAATTTCGGGGTCAATCTCATAGCCATCAATGGGAATAGGGCCAAACGCCGCGGTGGCCTGCCGCGCCACCGTACCCGCGGCCAGCCCCACAATGGCTACCCGATGGACGTCTTGGGGGCGATACGGCGGCGGATTGAAAAACGGCGCTGCGAGCATTTCCATCCAGGCACCATAATAGGCCAATTGGGTAGGATGATAGATGGAATGCACGCCCTGGCCTTCGTTCAAACGCAGGTAGCGATAATCGCCCACGGCCAGCACTTGAATGTAATTGTAGGCCGATTCGGTCTCAAAAATCTGCCCCTGCGTGCGCTTGATGGGCCCCGAAGCCCAAAAAATCCACAGTGCGGCGATGAATAAGGGCATCCACACGTAGCGCCACAAGGCCCGCGGGCGGGTCTGCGCCATGCCTCCCAACGCGGTCAGCGTAAGCAACAGGCCCAAAAGCAAAAACGTCCGCCTGGTGCCCAGCAACGGCACCAGCACCAGATCGGGCAAAAAAGTGCCCACAAACGAGCCCAGCGTGGAAACCGCATACACCCGTCCGGCTACCCGTCCAGCCTCTGACGTCCGTCGTGTGGCTATGCGAATCACAAAGGGGGAAACCATCCCCAAAAGCGTGACCGGCACCACCAGGAGCACCATCACCGAGACAAAAGCCCCCACCAAAATACCCAACTGCAGCGCGTCGAAGGCGTCGGCTGCGCGGATCAGCACTGGCCGCGCCACCACTGGCACCAGCGCCACAGCCACCCCAGCCCAGGCCACAATCCGATACAGGGTGAAAGGCCGCGGGTCGCGATCAGCCCAACGGCCGCCCAGAAAATACCCTGCGGTCAGATAAAGCAAAATCAACCCAATGATCGTTGCCCACACCAAATTGCTGGCGCCAAAATAAGCCCCCAAAAGCCGCGCCGAGGCCAGTTCCACAGCCAAAGAAGTCAAACCCGTGATAAACGCGGTAAAAAAGAGATAAGCCATGCGTAGATTATACCGCGCGGGCACAGGGCGGCCCCAGCCAGGGAAAGGATGAGATTGTTCAAATGCGCCTCACCAACGCGAGGCATTTCTGCCCGCACCCAGGGCAGACCAAAGGGGTTGGTGGTATACTCTAATTAAAAGCCCAAATGTCATTCGGAGGTTTTCTCATGACGAATCTGAGCAAACGCGATTTCATCGCCATCGCGGATTATTCTCCTGAAGAACTGCTCGAAATGCTTGAACTTGCCCTCTTGCTCAAGCAAGAATGGAAAACCGGCGGCAACAAACCGGTGCTCAAAGGCAAATCGCTGGGCATGATTTTCCAAAAGCCCAGTTTGCGCACCCGTGTATCTTTTGAAATGGCCATGCAGCACCTGGGAGGCTACGCCTTCTACCTCAGTCCCCAGGAAATCGGCCTTGGCAAGCGTGAATCCATTGCCGACGTCGCGCGTGTGCTCGCAGGCTATGTGGACGGCATCATGGCGCGCGTGTTCGCGCACGAACATGTTTTGGAACTGGCCCGTTGGTCCGACGTGCCGGTCATCAACGGCCTGAGCGATTACAACCACCCTGCTCAGGGCTTTACCGACGCGTTCACCATCTACGAACATTTTGGTCAGGTCAAAGACATCAACGTCACCTTCATTGGCGACGGCAACAACGTGGCGGTTTCGCTGATGCACATTGTCGCCAAACTGGGCGGCAACTTCACATGGGCCGGTCCTGAAGGCTACGAAATTCCCGAAAAAGCCATTGAGGAAGCCAAGAAATTCGCGGCCGAAAGCGGCAGCACCTTACGCTTCCTGCACGACCCCCACGAAGCGGTCAAAGACGCGGACGTCATCTACACCGACACGTGGGTCAGCATGGGCGAAGAAGCCGAAGCCGAACGGCGCAAGAAAGTCTTCCCGCCCTACCAGGTCAACGCGGCGCTGGTGGCCGAAGCCAAGCCCGAGGTCGTGGTCATGCACTGCTTACCAGCGCACCGCGGTGAAGAAATCACCGACGAAGTTGCGGATGGGCCACATTCCTTGCTCTTCCGCCAGGCACATAACCGCATGCACGCCCAGAAGGCCATTTTAGCCCGCCTGCTGGGTGGGCTGTAACCGTCCTGCCGGCCTCCTGGCATCTGCCAGAGGCCGGTTTCCCCTTTTTGCAGCCGAGGAGTTTTCCCATGAACATCTGCATTCCCAAAGAACGACGCCCCTTTGAGTATCGCGTCGGCCTCTCTCCTCACGGTGTGCATACCCTGACACAGCGCGGCCACACCGTGTATGTAGAGCATCAGGCCGGGCTGGGCGCGGGCTTCAGCGACGAAGACTACGAACGCGCCGGCGCCCATATCGTGTACTCGCCCCACGAGGTCTTTGGCCGAGCCGACCTGCTGGTCAAGGTCTCGCGGCCCCTGTTGGAAGAAATCCAATGGCTGCAGCCCGGCGCGGTGCTGATGGGCCTTCTCCATCTTGCCGCGGCCCGGGCAGACAAAATCACCTACATGCTGGAAAACGACATTACCGCGGTGGCGCTGGAACAAATCGAAACCGAAGAAGGCGACCGCCCGGTGCTCAAGCCCATGAGCCGCATTGGCGGCCTGATGGCTGTGCAAGTAGCCGCCCGCCTGCTCCAAAACAACCACGGCGGCAAGGGCATCTTGCTGGGCGGCTTGCCCGGCGTGCCCCCTGCAGAAGTGGTGGTCATTGGCGCCGGCGTTGTGGGCACGTGCGCTACCCGCGGTTTCCTCGGCTTAGGGGCCCATGTCACCGTGCTGGATGTCAACCAAAACGCGCTGGAACGCGTTTTCCAGAACTATCCCCAGGTAGCCACCCTGCCCGCCACGCCCTACAACATCGCCCGCTCCGTGGCCTACGCGGACGTGGTGGTCGGCGCAGTGCTCAAGCCAGGGGAACGCGCGCCCATCGTGCTGACGCGCGAAATGGTACGCGGCATGAAACCCAGGGCAATTTTCATCGACGTCAGCATTGACCAAGGCGGATGCTCGGAAACCTCCCGCCCCACCACCCACGACCGCCCCACCTACATTGAGGAAGGCGTCATCCACTACGGCGTGCCCAACATGCCCGGCGTGGTAGCCCGCACCGCCACCCACGCGCTGGTTTCCGCGGCCATGCCCTACATTCTCGCCATTGCCGAAAAAGGCGTTGCCCGTGCAATGGTTGAAGACCCCGCCCTGGCCCACGCCATCAACACCTACAAGGGCGAACTCCGCAACCTTAGCCTTCTCACGCCCCAGGAGAAGTAAACATGGACTGGAACAAAATCTACCGCTCCCGCATTGTGAGCGCAGAAGAGGCCGTGAGCGTCATCCAATCGCACCAGCGCGTCTTCCTGACAGGCAACTGCTCTACGCCCCAGGTGCTGCTCAAAGCCCTGGTCAAACGCGCGCCCGAACTGGAAGATGTGGAAATCGCCCAAGCCCTGACCGTGGGGCCTGCCGACTACGTCGCGCCCGAGATGGAAGGCCACCTCCGGGTCAACACCATGTTCATCAGCGACAACATCCGCAAGGCCGTGCAGGAAGGCCGCGCAGATTTCACGCCCATCTTCCTTTCGGAATTTCCCCTTCTCTTCAAAAAAGGCATCCTCCCCGTGGACGTCGCCCTGGTGCATCTTTCCCCGCCCGACGAACACGGCTTCTGCAGTTTTGGTGTGGAAGTGGGCCTCACCAAAACCCCCGCGGAATCGGCAAAAATCATCATCGCGGAAATCAACCCCCAAATGCCCCGCACCCTGGGCGACGCGTTTATCCATGTCAGCCGCCTGGACTACATCGTGCCGGTCAACTACCCCTTGGTGGAAGTGACCATGGGCGGCAAGGGCGACCCCGAAGTGGTGGAACGCATCGCGCAATACATTGCCGACCTGATTCCCGATGGCGCGACCATGCAAATGGGCATTGGCGCCATCCCCGACGCGGTGCTGCGCTACCTGACCGACAAAAAAGACCTCGGCGTGCACACCGAGTTGTTCTCCGACGGCGTGATGGATTTGGTGGAAGCCGGCGTGCTCACGGGCGCGCGCAAAACCCTGCACCCGGGCAAAATCATCGCAGGGTTCATCCTGGGCACCCACAAGTTGTATGATTGGATTGACAACAACCCCATGATCGAACTCCATCCCACCGAATACGTCAACGACCCCTTCATCATCGCACAAAACGAGCGCATGGTGGCCATCAACTCAGCCATCGAAGTGGACCTCACCGGCCAGGTCTGCGCGGATAGCATCGGCCCCAAACTTTACAGCGGCGTGGGCGGCCAGTTGGACTTTATCTACGGCGCTTCCCGCGCCAAAGACGGCGTGCCCATCATCGCCCTGCCCAGCGTGGCTGTCAACCGCCGCGGGGAACGCTTCAGCCGCATTGTCGCGATGCTCAAACAAGGCGCTGGCGTGGTGACCACCCGTAACCACGTCCATTACGTGGTCACCGAATACGGCGTGGCTAACCTCTACGGCAAATCCATCCGCCAGCGAGCAAAGGAACTCATTTCCATCGCGCATCCTGACTTCCGTGACGAACTGACCTATCAGGCCAAACAACTCAACTACCTCTAACTTCCACCGACCTCCCTGACCGTTGGCACAGCGGAGGCGGAAAAACAGCAGTCGTGCCAACTCCAGGAGAAGTTTTTATGCCCTTCCAACGCCGGAATGTCAAAATCGTGGCCACCGTTGGCCCCGCCAGTCAAGATGAAACCACCCTGCGGGCGCTCATCCAGGCCGGGGTTGACGTGATTCGGCTCAACTTTTCCCACGGCACCCACGAAGAGCACGCGGAAATCATTGCCCGCGTGCGCCGCATCAGCCATCGGGTGGGCAAAGCCGTGGCCATTTTGCAAGACCTCCAAGGCCCTAAAATTCGGGTCGGGAAACTTCCCAAAGAACCCCTTGTGCTGACCGCCGGCGAAACCGTCATCCTCTACCCCGAAGGCAAACCCGCACCCGACAAGCCCGTCAAGAGCATCCCGGTTGATTTTCCCGAACTGCCGCGGGTCGCCCGTCCCAACGGGCACATCCTGCTCGACGATGGGCATCTGGAATTGGTGGTGCTCTCCATACAACAGCACCTGGTGGAAGCCAAGGTGCTCTTGGGTGGGCAGTTGAGTTCCCACAAAGGCATCAACTTCCCTGGCGTGCCCCTGGATATCCCCGGCTTTACCGAGAAAGACGAAGAAGACCTGGCCTTTGGCCTGCGGCAAGGCGTGGACTCGGTCGCGGTTTCCTTTGTGCGTTCCGCCGCAGACATCGGCCGCGTGCGGCAAGCCATCGCCCAAATGGCGCCCGACCGGGTAGATACGCCCATCATCGCCAAGCTGGAACGCCCCGAGGCCCTGGAAAACTTGCACGAAATCATCCACGCGGCCGACGGGGTTATGGTGGCCCGCGGGGATTTAGGCGTGGAACTTCCACCCCAAAAAGTGCCCATCGCGCAAAAAGAAATCATCGCCATGGCCAACCGCCATGCCAAGCTGGTCATCACGGCCACCCAAATGCTGGATTCCATGATCCATGCGCCGCGGCCCACCCGGGCCGAAGCCTCAGACGTGGCCAACGCGGTGTTCGACGGCACCGACGCGGTGATGCTTTCAGGCGAAACCGCGGCAGGGGAATACCCCATCGAGGCTGTGCGCATGATGGACGCGATTGTGCGCGAGGCCGAAAGCCACTTTGACCTCTGGGGACACTACGAGGACATTGAGGAAAGCACTACCCGCGACGACGCGCGCTCCCTCACGCGGGCGGCCAGGGCGCTGGCCCACGACCGGGACGTGGCCGCAATCGCGGTGTTCACCCAAACCGGGCGGACTGCGATGCTGATGTCCAAAGCCCGCCCGCGGGTGCCGATTTTTGCCTTCACCCCCGAAGAACGCACTTATCGGCGGTTGAGCATGTATTGGGGCGTGGTGCCTCAACAGGTGCCGTTTGCCAACACCGTGGAAACCATGATCCACCACGTGGAAGCCGCACTGCGCGCCAGCACACCCATCGAAACCGGCCAACAAGTGGTGTTGATTTCGGGCTTCCCTGTGGGCGCGATGAGGCCCCCGAATTTTGCGTTGCTTCACACCGTGGGCGAAACAGCATAGCCCAGCGCTGTGCGGGTTATCCCCAAGTTGTCTGTTTCCCAAACACAACCGCCGAGGTCGCACGACCTCGGCGGTTTTTCTTGCAAAGCCAAGACGACTAAAGGGGCTGTTGAAGGCGCTCGCCTTGGGCTTTATCTTTGCGGTGCGCCCACCCCAAAAGCAGGCCAGCCAGCCACAAAATGCCGCCCAATGCGGCCAGAATACCGCCGCCGATGATCAACGGCTTGGTCATCTTGCTGATATAAAACAGCATGGTTGCCTTGGCCGAAGAAGCCGCCCATGCAGGCACCTTGCCGGCCACCTGCTCCCACAAGGCCGACTGGGAAAGCGGGAGCAAAAAGCCGCCGCCGACCAGGGAAATGCCCACTTCCCACAGCAGGAACCCTGCCGACTTGAACAGCCCAGGCCACGAGCGCACCACCAGCAACAGCCCTAAGAAGGCCAACACAATCGAGGCAAAGAAACCAATGCTGATGTATTTACACAAAGTGGAAATTTTCGTGCGCAGCGCGTCCAATGAATCCACCGGCGCCCATTTAGGATCCAGCAGATTGACCCGATCGGGCATGCGGCTGATCGCGCTCTGAATGGCCGTGGACAGGCCTTCGGTCAGCAACGGCTGGGCTTGCCCCAGGGGCACACACAAAGGCGCGCGTGACCAATCGTTCAAAGCCACGGCCTCGCCCCAGAGCACATTTTCGGCTGGCGTACACGCAGGGAATTGGGAAAGCA
>JAADCW010000030.1 GCA_013154225.1 Chloroflexota bacterium | reverse complement strand
GCCTCGTGGCGAGGAACGCCCTGCTCAATTTTGTTTCCAGTTTCGCTGGAGTGAGGAGGTCTCTTATGTCCTTCAAAACAGCAGGTGAGGGTTACGTCAAATATCAAGGGTTAGGTAATTGGGCCTTTGTGCTCCATCGCCTGGCCGGATTGGGTGTAATCCTCTTCCTCATCATCCACGTGGCAGATACTGCTTTGGTTTATTTCAAGCCAGAATGGTATGCCCATGCGATTGAGTTGTATCGTCTTCCCATTTTTGGTTTGGGAGAAATTTTGCTGATGCTTGCGCTGATCTACCACGGCCTGAACGGCTTGCGGATTATCTATTTTGATATGATTAATCCTGATATGTGGACAATTGAGATTAACCGCAAGTCGGTGATATTGACTTGGGTGCTGGCATTGATTCTATGGCTTCCCGCAGCCTGGATCATGGCCAGCCACATTTTGGCCAATATGGGTAGCTGAGCCCACGGCGCTTTGAGGAGGTTTGGTATGACTACCCAATCGAAATCGGTAAACGTTCCCCAGTCGTGGGAAGCCTTTGCTTGGAAATGGATGCGCTATTCGGGCGTGATTCTCTTTCTTCTTGCGGGAGTTCATGTCCTGATTCAGGATGTTTTGGTGGGAGTTTATGAAATTGATATTAACTATGTGGCCGGACGCTGGAGCGGTGGCTTTTGGCGGGTGTATGACTTTTTGCTGCTCTTCTTTGCTTTCTCCCACGGTATGAATGGGGCCCGACAAGTGTTGACCGACTTTATCCATAGTGCTGGCGGTCGCCGCGCGTTGAATTGGATATTGTTCATCATCTGGGCGGTAATAACCATTTGGGGCACTGTGGCTATTTTCGCATTCACCCCACCCGCCGGCTAAAGTTCAAGCCAGCATCCCTTTGAAGGAGTTGGAATGATGAGCATCAAAACCCATCAGTTTGAAGTTGTGATTGTTGGCGGTGGTGGTGCGGGCTTGATGGCGGCCCTCTATGCTTCAAAAGGTGCTTCGACCGCCGTCATTAGCAAACTCTATCCCAGCCGTTCGCATACCGGCGCAGCCCAAGGCGGTATTAGCGCAGCCATCGGTAACCTGGAAGAAGACCATCCCGAATGGCACACCTACGATACCGTCAAAGGTAGCGACTACTTGGGCGACCAAGACGCCATTGAGTTCATGTGCTACAAGGCACCGGAACTCATCTACGAATTGGAACACATGGGTCTGCCCTTTGACCGCACCAAAGAAGGCCGCATTCTTCAGCGCCCCTTTGGCGGTCACACCAACAACAAAACCGGCAAGCCCGTCCGCCGGGCCTGCCACGCGGCCGACCGCACCGGCCACATGATTTTGCAGACCCTTTATCAGCAGTGCATCAAAAACAACGTCAATTTCTTCGACGAATTCCAGGTGCTCGACCTTATCATGGTCAACGGCAAGGCCGCGGGCGTGGTGGCCATTGAGTTGGCCACGGGCGACATCCATGTCTTCCATGCCAAAGCCGTGATCATCACCACCGGCGGCTGGGGCCGCATGTGGGAGATCACTTCCAACGCCTATGCCTACACCGGCGACGGCGCCGCAATGGTGTTGCGCAAGGGCCTGCCCTTGCAGGATATGGAGTTCTTCCAGTTCCACCCCACCGGCATTTACAAACTCGGCATCCTCATTACCGAGGGTGTGCGCGGTGAAGGCGGCGTGTTGATCAACGATAAGGGCGAACGTTTCATGGAAAAGTACGCCCCCACGGTCAAAGACCTTGCTTCGCGCGACGTCGTCAGCCGGGCGATGTACATCGAAATGAAAGAGGGCCGCGGCATCAATGGCCAGCGCTACCTCTACCTGGACGTGCGGCCTGAAACGGTCAACAAATACGCCAAGATTGACGGCCGCACCAACCCCGACGGCACGCCTTACCAGGTCACCGGCGAGGAAATCTTGCACAAACTGCCCGACATCATTGACTTCTGCAAGACTTACCTGGGCATTGACCCCATCAAAGAGCCCATGCCGGTACAACCGACAGCCCACTACGCGATGGGTGGTATTCCCACCAACGTCAAAACCGAAGTGCTCTCGGACGAAAAGGGCACTGTGGTGCCTGGCCTGTATGCCGCGGGCGAAACCGCTTGTGTTTCGGTGCATGGCGCCAACCGCTTGGGCACCAACTCCCTGCTCGACCTGGTCGTCTTCGGGAAAGAGGCTGGCATCCACGCGGCGGAATATGCCCGCGGTGCGGAATTTGCCCCCCTGCCCGACGACGCGGCCGATTTTGCCCGGGCCCAACTGGACAGCATCCGCAACAGCAAGGGCAACGAGCGGGTGGCCGATATTGCCGCAGAAATGAAACAAGTCATGATGGACAAGGTCGGCGTGTTCCGCGTGGAAGAAGGCATGCAGGAAGCCCTGGACAAGATCCGAGAACTCAAGGAACGCTTCAAGCACATCCACATTGACGACACCGGCAAGGTGTTCAACACCGACCTGCTGACGGCTTGGGAAGTGAGCAACCTGCTGGACCTGGCGGAAATTACCACGGCTTCGGCTTTGGCCCGCAAAGAGAGCCGAGGCGCTCACTCTCGCGATGACTATCCCAAGCGGGATGACCAGAACTGGCTGAAGCACACCCTGGCCTGGGCGCGTGGAGATGGCGATATTGAACTGCGCTACAAACCCGTCGTCATCACCAAGTACGAGCCCAAGGAACGTGTGTACTAAGAGGAGGCGGCGCGATGCAAGTCACCCTGAAAATCCTACGCTATAACCCTGAGAAAGACGCCCAGCCGCATTACGAACGCTATTCCCTCGACGCGGAGCCTACGGACCGGATTCTGGACGTCTTGGAAAAAATCAAGGCCTATCAAGACGGTACGTTGACCTTCCGCCGCTCCTGCGCCCATGGTATCTGCGGTTCCTGCGCTATGCGCATCAATGGCCGCAACCGTTTGGCCTGCAAAACCTTGCTCCAAACCCTGGATACCAGCAAAGAAATCACCATCGAACCCATTTTGGGCTTGCCGAAGGTCAAAGACCTGGTTGTGGACATGACCGTGTTCTTCGAGAACTACCGCAAGGTCATGCCCTACTTCATCAACGACGAACCTTTGCCCGAAGATGGGCGCGAGCGGCTGCAATCGCCTGAAGAGCGCGAGCGCTTCGACGATACCACCAAGTGCATCCTCTGCGGTGCATGCACCACCGCGTGCCCCACGTTCTGGGGCGACAATCAGTACCTTGGCCCTTCGGCCATCGTCAACGCGCATCGCTTCATCTTCGACAGCCGCGATCGCGGCGCGGCCGAACGGCTCAAGATTTTGGCTGGCAACAACGGCGTGTTCCGTTGCCGCACGGCCTTCAACTGCACCGAAGCCTGCCCGCGCGAAATCAAAATCACCAAAGCTATCGCGGAAGTCAAGCGGGCGATCCTCACCGGCCGGTTGGACTGAGCCGCTATCAAAGCCCCTTTGCAAGCAAAAAAAGCCGCCCTGCACAGGGCGGCTTTTTTATTGGCATGATTTGCATTTCGGCGGGCGCAAAAGTTTGCTTTGTGTCCGGCAACAAGCACGGGTTCATGGGCTTTGAGGCGTGTGCCCAGCCGTTTTCGGGTGAGTTTTAGGGCTTTTTCCCTTCCCCGCGCTGGCGCACAACCTCAAACAGCATCACCCCCGCGGCCACCGCGGCATTGAGGGATTCGGCCTGGCCGGGCATGGGGATGTGGATGGCTTCGTGGGGCAGGCTGCGGGCTTCTGGGCTGAGCCCGTCGGCTTCCCCGCCAATCACCAGCGCCAGGGGCTGGCGCATGTTGGCTTGGGTGTAGGCCGTGCCCTGGTTGGCTTCGGTCAGGAAAACCTGATGCCGCGCTAACCGTTTGCGAATGCCGTCCCAGGGCAGGCGGCGCATGGGCAGGCGGAAGTGGGCCCCCATGCCGGCGCGCACCACCTTGGGATTGTATGGGTCTGCCGAGGTGGGGGGGAGCAACACGCCCTGCACGCCCGCAGCCCACGCGGTGCGCAGAATGGTGCCCAGATTTCCGGGGTCACGGATGCCATCCAGCACGAGCAGAAAATCCGCATGTTGGGGCCAGGGTAACTGCTGGATTGGAAGCACCAGCAAAATGCCTTGGGGCGTCTCCGTGGCGCTGGCCGCGGCCAATGCGTCTTCCGAAGCGGTAAACACGGTGACCCCACGTTCACGAAAGCCCGCGGCCACGGCTTGCCCGCGCGGTGAAAGCGAAGGGCTGACCAACACCCATTCGGGAAGCCAGCCCGCACGCAGGGCTTCTTCGGCCAGGCGCACGCCCTCGGCAACAAAGCGCCCTTCGGTTCGGCGGGCTTTGGCGCTGCGCTGAAGCCGCCGAATGGCGCGAATTTTGGGATTACGGCGTGATTGAATGTCCATGAGCGTTTGGATGATTAGGCCGCGTCGGGGTTGTCCCACACCTGCAGGAAGGCCTCCAGGGTGGGGCGGTCGTAGAGCACCAGGCGCACATCGCGCAGGGTGCTGGTGGGGTGTTGAGCAAAGTAATCTTCGATGGTCTGGTAGAAAATGCGGGCTGCGCGCTTTTTGGGAAAGCGGTAGATGCCGGTGCTGATGGCAGGAAAGGCAATGCTCTGCAAACCAAGTTCTTCTGCCCGTTGAAGGGAACCCCAAATCGCGGCCCGAAGTTTTTCGTCTTCTTGCTGGGTGCCGCCGTGCCATACCGGCCCGACCGCGTGGATGATGTAGCGGCAGGGCAAATTGCCGCACGCGGTGTAGGCCGGCTTGTCGTGAGGCACAGGGCCGTGTTCTTTTACCCACGCGCGGGATTGTTCCCACACCACTGGTCCGCCTTTGCGTGCGATGACCGCGGCCACGCCCCCGCCGTGGGCCAACTGGCTGTTGGCCGCGTTGACGATCGCGTCCACTTCCTGGGCGGTGATGTCGCCGTGAATGAGGCAAAAGCGGGTGCCATTGGCAAAAGTCCGTTCGCGGAGCACTTCCATCTCGCCCCTCCTTGCGGTTTGCATGGGCTGGCGCCTGTGCGTTGAAGGCGCTCAACCAAAGCGTTCGACTTGTGGATCGCCCTCACCCCATTCCCATTGGGAGCGAGGTGAGGGCGTTGATACTTGCTTTGGCGTTGTTATGCGGCGCTATTTCTTCGGCGCTTCGCCGTTGCGCTTGGAAGGCCCGTAGGGCAGCGGAATGTACTGCACCGAAGGGCGGCGCTGGGCGCTCTGCGGATACAGGTTCATCAACTTGTACACTTCCGCAGGCATGTCGGTGGAAATTGGCAAGCCCAGTTCGCGAGCCTCTTCCACGGTGATGGGGTAGTCGTGCGTCCAGCGGCCGGTGGCGAGGGTTTCGGCCAGTTCTTCAGCCTTTTCGCGCGGCATTTTGTCTTCCAGAATCTTGGTCACCGTGCGTTTGACCTGCTGAATGGCTTTGCGGGAGACATCAGCCAAAATTAGCGTTTCGTCGTCCACACGGTTGACGTCTTTCTGTTCCACTGCTTTCAAAATGGAAGCCGCGGCATACTGCCCCAGTTGGGGATCCACAGGCCCCAGCACCGCGTTTTCATCCATCACGATTTCGTCCGCGGCCAGGGCGATGAGCGTGCCGCCCGACATGGCGTAGTGAGGTACAAATACCGTCACTTTGGCCGGGTGCTTCTTGAGCGCGTAAGCAATTTGCTCCGCGGCCAGCACCAACCCGCCGGGCGTGTGCAAGATCAGGTCAATGGGCACACTGTCGTCGGTGAGTTTGATTGCCCGCAGAATTTGCTCCGAATCCTGAATGTCAATGTAGCGCGCCATGGGGAAACCGAGGAAAGAGATGGTTTCCTGGCGGTGGATCAGCGCAATCACGCGCGAATGGCGCTTTTTTTCCAGATCGCGCATCATGCGAATGCGCGCGTTTTCCAACATCCGTTGCCGCAGCCAGGGTTCCAGCGAGGCAATCATGATGAAGAGCCAAAACAAGTTCCAAAAGCTATTACCGTCCATGCAACACCTCCAGATTTTGCTTTCCTACCAGGGAAAATATTCGTCGGGATAAACCCGATAATCTTTGCGAGCAAACAAGCGGGCAAAAAAGAGCCCAAACAGGAACCCGCCGACGTGCGCCCACCAGGCGACACCGCCGACCGCGTGGGCAGTGTGCGGCAAGAGGGCCATCCAGCCCGAGTAGAGTTGACTAAAGAACCACACGCCTAAGAAAATTACAGCGGGAACTTCAACAAAGGTTACAAAGAAAAACATGGGTACTAAAGTGACTACCTTCCCGTAGGGGAAGAAGATCAGATATGCACCCAATACGCCAGCGATTGCGCCGCTAGCGCCCACGGTGGGCACAAGGCTATTGGGCTGAATCCAGGCCTGAAGGAGCCCGGCTGCCAGGCCGCTGAGCAGGTAAAAGACCAAGTAGCGACCTGAGCCCATGCGGTCTTCCACGTTATCGCCAAAGATGAAGAGCACCCACATGTTGCTCAGCAGGTGGAACCAACCCCCGTGCAGGAACATGCTGGTGAAAAGCGTAGGCCACTTGTGGAGTGGGTCAGCCCACAAATGGGCTGGCACCAACCCATAGGTCGCGAACAGCCGTTCCAGCGCGGGTTGGCTCAGGCTGGCTTCGTGGAGGAAGACCACAGTGTTGAGAATGATGATCAGCCAGTTCACAATAGGGAATGAACGGGCACGGATGGTATCTTTGATGGGAAACATAGCCGCTATCCTTGGAGGGGGATCGGTTTCATTGTATCATGGTATGATTAACATTGTATCAGTGGTATATCAACGAAGTCTAAACAAGCCGTAAGGCAGGCGAGTTGCACCCACCACACTGAATTTTCGGGTGTGGATAACAACCGCGCCACAGATGAGTAGCGATGAGCCAATTCATTGACGAAGCCAAAATTTACGTCCGCTCCGGGCGGGGCGGGGATGGCATTGTCCACTTTCGACGGGAGAAATACGTGCCCAAAGGTGGCCCCGACGGCGGCGATGGTGGCCGTGGGGGCGATGTGGTGTTGGAGGTCAACCCGCACCTCAACACCCTCGCGAAATTCCGCCATCAGCGGCGCTTTGTTGCGGAAGCGGGCGGCCGCGGCGGCCCCAACCGCATGACCGGCAAGTCGGCTGAACCGCTGGTGATTCCTGTGCCGCCGGGTACGCTGGTGTACGATGACGACACCGGCGAGTTGCTGGGCGATCTTACCGAGCCTGGCCAGCAATTGGTGGTGGCCAAAGGCGGCCGTGGTGGGCGGGGCAATGTGCATTTTGCTTCGTCCCGCAACCGCGTGCCCCGCATTGCGGAAAAAGGCGAACCCGGCGAAGAGCGCAACCTGCGTTTGGAACTCAAACTGATCGCGGATGTCGGGCTGGTGGGCGTGCCCAATGCGGGTAAATCCACTTTTCTCAGCCGCGTGACCAACGCGCGCCCGAAAATTGCCAATTATCCCTTCACCACCCTCACCCCCAACCTGGGCGTGGCCCAACTCGACACCGACAAAACCCTGGTGCTGGCCGACATTCCTGGCCTCATCGAGG
>JAADCW010000079.1 GCA_013154225.1 Chloroflexota bacterium | reverse complement strand
TGCCGCTGGTGCTTTGGGCTGGGGCTGCATTGCTTTTGGCCTTGTTCCCTTGGGCTTTGCAACGGCGTTTTTTGATGGGCTTGGTGGTGCCTTTGGTGGGGCTGAGCGCATGGGCGCTGACGGTGCGCCCATGGCCGCGATGGACTTCTGGAGCGCTCTGGGCGTTGACTTTGCCCACGTTGGCCGCGGTGCTTCTGCTGGCCTGGCATGGCATCGCGACCCACGATGCGCATTTTTACCTTACTCGCGGCGAGGCCGAAGCCATGCAGTGGCTGGCCGAGCACACACCGCCCGACGCGGTGGTGCTGGCTGCACCTGAAACCGGCATGTTCATCCCTGCCTTGAGCGGGCGGCGGGTGCTTTATGGGCACCCCATGGAAACCGTGGAAGCCCCACGCTATCGGGAGTTGACGGGCGATTTCTTCCGCCGCTGTTTCAAGGGCGCTCAGGCCGCGGCTTTTTTACAGCGCGAGGGCGTGGATTACATTTTCCTGGGCCCTCGCGAGCGCGCGTTGGGCGGCTTGCCTTTATACCTTCCCCCTGAAGCCGTGGTCGCGCATTTCGATGGCGTGACCATTTATCGGGTTCCCCAACAACCTTGAGGCTTATGTCTGCTGATTCCCACACTTCGACCCCAATACACCGTTCTGGATCCATCCCTCGCCCTCGGCTTTGGATGTGGCTGATCTGGGGCGGTTGGCTGGTATTGCTGCTGGGGCCGCAGGCTAATCGGGTGCCTTACCCGGTCAATGGGGCTTTTTCTGACCTTGTTGTCGCGCATTTTCCGCAAATTCTTTACCTGCGCCGAGCATTGACTCATTGGCACACCCTGCCTTTGTGGGCGCCGACGTATTACAGCGGCTACCCTTTTTACGCGGATCCGTTGAGCGGGCTCTGGTATTTGCCTGGCTGGCTGGGCGTGGTTTTGCCTTTGCCTTGGGGCGTGACGCTGACCGTGGGGGTGCACTGGCTGTTGAGCGCATGGGGCATGTATGCCTTTTTGCGGGCCTTGGGTAGGAAAGAAAAAGGCGCTTTCCTTGCCGCGTTGGCCTGGTTGGGCTTTGGAAAGATTTGGGCGCATTGGGCTGGCGGCCATCTTACCCTGCTGTATGCTGTCGCGTGGACACCCTGGCTGTTGTTTGCTTCTGAGCGCCGCGGTCGTTTGCTCCGCCCAGGGGTGGTGTTGGCGTTGATCTTTTTGGCTGATCCCCGTTGGGCTGTGTATGCTGGCGTGTTGTGGGCGGCCTGGGAAGCCAAAAAACACAGGCGTGAAGGCCGCGTTTTGATGCGTGTTTGGCTGACTGAGGGCCTCATTGCTGGCTTGTTGGCTGCACCTTTGGCCTTTCCCCTTCTGCGCTACACCCATCTGAGCACTCGCGCCAGCCTGACCGCGCAGGATGTCTTGCTGTTTTCCCTGCCCTGGTCGCGGTTGTTGGGCGTGGTGGTGCCCATTGGGGGCATGACCGAATGGGTAACTTATGTGGGCGCTGGCGCGGTGCTTTTGGCTTCTGCGGCCTGGTTGCGTGGGCGGGCACGCTTTTGGGCGGCTGTATCCCTTGCTGTGTTGGTGTGGGCTTTGGGGGAATACATTCCAGGCCTGAAGTGGCTGGCGCATTTGCCGGGCATATCCTGGCTGCGGGTGCCCCCGAGGGGGCTTTTCCTCTTGGGGTTTGCCGTGGCTGTGGCCGCTGCGGCAGGTTGGGAAGCCCTGACCGTGTCGTGGCCTTTGCCTTGGCAAAAACGGCGCAATTTGCTTTGGTTTGCCATCGTTGTGTTGGGTTTTTCCGCAACGCTGTTGTCGGGCCTGCTGATTGGCGATACCTTCATGGCCGCGAGCAGCGCGTTTTGGCTGGTCGCGGGGCTGGTGGCCTGGCGCACACATCCGCATAAGTCCTACGCCCTCTGGGTTTGGGCGCTTGTGATAGCGGTGGATTTGTTGGCCTTCGATGCGCATCTGGTCGCACCGCGAGACTTTGCGCCCTTGTTACAGCCTGCCCCCGTGCTTGAAGAGGCGGCTTCTCAGACCCAACCGCGGTTTCGTTTTTACACCCCTTCATACAGCATTCCCCAGCAGGTCGCGGCCGCCCAAGGTTGGGAACTCGCCAATGGTGTAGATCCACTGGTGCTGGCGTCGTACGCGGATTTCATGAAAGAGGCCAGCGGCCTTTGGTGGGATGCCTATACCGTCATTGTGCCACCGCTGGATCTGGATGATCTGTCCACTAATCGGCAAGCCGTGCCCCGAGCGGATTTGCTGGGCCTGCTCAACGTGGCGTACGTGGTGGCGGAATTCCCCTTGCCGGCGCGCGCGGATTTTACCCTGTGGGCTCAGCAGGACGGCCTTTGGGTGTACCGCAACCCCCAGGTGCGGCCGCGGGCCTGGGTGGAACAGGGCGATGGCTGGCGGCCTGTGGATGCCCTTCACTGGACGCCCAACCGCATCACCATCACAGCTTCAGGCCCGGGAGATTTGGTGCTTTCGGAAATTGCATACCCTGGCTGGCAGGTGAGCGTGGATGGCAAGGCCGTCGAGGCCCAAACCGCCTATCGGATTTTGCGTAGCGTGCCTTTGGATGCGGGCACACATACAGTAGTGTGGCGTTTCCGCCCGTGGGATTTGGCCTTAGGGCTTTTGGCCGCGCTTGTGGGCTGGCTTTGGGTGCTTTTTGAGCCGCGTTTTGCTGGCTTGAAAGCCGCGTCGGAGGCCGGGCGATGAGGCGGGCCTATTTTCGCCAACGCCTCTGGGTGCTGGCTTATGGCGGGTTCCTGACCCTGCTGACCGCGTTGCCTTATGCTGCGGCCTGGCAAGCACAGGGGCAGGCGTGGCGTTTTAGCGGCTTTCTGGTGGGGTTGGAAGACGGCAATTCGTACATTGCCAAGATGCTGTTGGGGTCCCAGGGGGCCTGGCTTTTTCGCCCGCCTTACACCACGTGGCCTGTGGATTCACTGCCGGTGTTTTTGCCTTATCTGTGGCTGGGTAAACTGGCCGCAGGGCAGGCCCTTCATTTGCAATTGACGGTGCTTTTCCATTGGGTGCGTTTGCTGGGCGTGGTGGCGTTGGTGCTGGCCACGTACGATTTTTTGGCCTTGTTTTTGGCTGCAGAGCGTTGGCGGCGTTGGGGCACGGTGCTGGCCACCGCGGGCGCAGGGTTGGGGTGGTTGCTGGCGCCCTTTGTCCATTTGGGTTGGGCTGGCCCTCTGTGCTTTTATTCCCCCGAAACCTACGGCTTTTTGGCGGCTTTGCTACTGCCGCATCTAACCTGGGCCAGAGCCCTGCTTTTGTGGATTTTGCGACGAATACTCACTGCCCGCCACCCAAAGGCGGCCTGGCACGCCGCGCTGCTCACGCTGATTTTGGGCTGGTTGCACCCCCTGGAACTGGTACCGTTGCTGGCCCTGCTCTCGGTGTGGGGTGGTGTGCCTTTGGTATGGCAGGGGTGGCGCTCTGGCAGGAAGGGGGCAAAGTTGGCCTGGCAGCGTTGGGTGCGGATGGCCGCGCCGGCCTGGGGCGTGGCTATGCTTTGGAGTGTGTTTTACGCCGTCCTTTCGTATAGCCGAGAATACTTGCGGGTTTGGAATGCGCAAAATCTCATTCCCTCGCCACCGCCCTGGCAATATCTTTTCGCGTATGGTTGGCTGTTGCCTTTTGCCTGGTGGGGGCGGCGCTATTGGCTACGCGGAGGATGGCGCAAGGCGTTGCCCTGGCTGTGGGTGCTTTTGCTGCCTGTGTTGCTGTACGCGCCCCTTACGGTGCAACGCCGCTTAGCCGATGGTGTTTGGGTTGCTGTAAGCGCGTTGGTGGCTGTGGGATGGGCTGAGCGGGCGCGTGGTTCTGAGCAAGGGCGGGCATCCCCGCGGGCGCGGCAGGCCAAACGCCTGCTGTGGGGAAGCACAGCCCTTTTGGGGTTGGCTGTGCTCCCTAATTTGCTCTTTTGGGCGCAACTCTTTCGGCCTGCACTCACGCCGCAGCAACCGGTTTTTCTGCCCCAAGCCGAGGTCGCGGCGTTCCAGGCTTTGGCCGCGCAAGCCCAAAACGGCGATGGCGTGTTGGCTGCATACACCACCGGAAACGCGCTTCCGGCCTGGGCGCCTGTGCGGGTCATTGCCGGCCTGGGGCCTGAAAGCCCTTATCTGGAAACCCAACGGCAAAACTTGCACCGATTTTTTGATCCTGCTGTGTCGGATGACTGGCGCCGGGATTTTTTGACCGAACAGCGCATTCGATGGGTTTTCTGGGGCCCTGCTGAGCGAGATCTGGGCGCCTGGCAGCCCACTTCAGCGGCGTTCCTGTGCCTGCGCTATAACAACGAAGCCTATGCTTTTTTTGAGGTGTGTCCGTGAAACTTCGGTTCGCATGTTGTGCTGCTTTGTATAAGCGCTTGGGCAAAATTTCCCCGCGGCTGTTGCTGTGGCTGGCGCCGTTGGTGCTGTTGGCGCCGGCTTTGCGGCCGGGTTATGCGCTTTTTTGGGGCACACCTTCTTTGCAGTTTGTGCCGTGGCACTGGTGGGCGTGGGAAACCCTGCGCTCAGGGCATTTGCCTTTGTGGAACCCGCTGTTGGGGGCAGGCGCGCCCCTGTTTGCCAATTACCAAAGCGCGCTGCTCTATCCGCCTAACTGGCTGTTGTTGCCTTTCGCAATGTTGGGGAAGCGGGCTGGCTTGGCTTGGGCCCACGGCCTTTTGGCGGCGTTGCACTTAGCCCTGGCTGGTTGGGGGACAGCAAAACTTTTGGACGACTTTGCCCTGGAAGAACCCGCACCTACCGTTGGCGGGCTGGCTTATGCCCTTTCGGGCTATTTGGTAGCCCGTTTGGGCTTTTTTAGCATCAACGCGGCCGCAGCCTGGCTTCCGTGGATGTTGTGGGCAGCCCGCAGGGTGGCCCAGCACCCGCGGCGTCGGGAGACCTTTTTCCTGGCCCTTTTCTGGGGGCTGGAACTTTTGGCCGGGCACGCGCAAACCGCATGGTACAGCGCTTTGCTGGTGGCGCTTTGGAGCCTGTTTTGGCTGCGCAAACCCTATTGGCGGGGGCTGTTGTCTCTGGCTGGGGCAGCCTTGCTGGGCACGGCTTTGGCCGCGGTGGAATGGCTGCCGACCGCGGTATATCTCCAGCAATCCCAACGGGCTGGCGGCGCGCCTTCATGGGCTTTGGATTATTCCTTTTGGCCGTGGCATTTTCTGACCCTCGTCGCGCCCGATGCGTTTGGCACCCCTGCCCGGGGCACGTATTGGGGCTACGGCGCCTTTTGGGAAGACGCGGCTTATGTGGGGCTACTGCCGTTGCTTTTGGGCATTTATGCCCTTTGGCGAGGTCGCCCGCGGCGGGTAGTGCGGTGGGCTGTGGTGGCCCTGGTGGTGGGTTTCCTGTTGGCCTTGGGAAAGAACACGCCGGTGTTTATGGCACTTTACCATCATGTGCCCACGTTCGACGCGTTCAAAGCCCCTGCGCGTTGGCTGCTGTGGCCTGAGATGGCGCTGGCTGTGCTGGCGGGGCTTGGCGTGGCGCGCTGGCGGCGCCCTGAAGCCCGGGCACTGTATTGGACCCGCCTGGGCACGGCGGGCGCGTTTGCTGTGGCCTTGGGGGCTGGGCTGGCCTGGCTGTTGATGGGTGATGTCAAGGCAACTTTTGTGCGGGCTATGGCGCTGGCTGGCTTGTGGGGGTTGGGCGTGGGCGCTTTGGCCCTTACAGCCCCGCGGAAAGGCTCGGCGATCCCGACTTGGTGGCGTTGGGCCGTAGCGGGCTGGACAGCTCTGGATTTGCTGGTCGCGGGTTGGGGGCTCAACCCCGCGGTGCGGGCGCAGGATGTTTACGGCCCTACCCCGGCAGAGGTCTCAGCGGCTGTGCAAAAGGCCCAGGGCGGGCGGGTGTTTTTGCCTCCAGCCGATGAAGACCGGTTGAAGTTTCAGCATTATTTCCGCTTTGATGATTTTTCGCCCCCGCCCGAGGGCTGGTCGAGTTTGCGCGCGTCAATGCTCCCCAATTTGACCTTGTTGGATGGTGTGCCGTCGGCCAACAATTTTGACCCCCTACTGCCTGCGCGTTATGTTGCTTATGTGGAAGCTGCCTCAGCCCAGCCACCCGAAGCCCGCACACGGCTTTGGGCGCGCTTGGGCGTAGGGCTTTTGGGCCAGGTGGCGGCTGACCCGCCCTATACCGTAACTTGGCGCCCCCTCACCGCGGAGCCGCAGGCGCGTTGGGTGCCGCGGGCTGTCTGGGTTTCGGATGGGGAATCAGCCTGGCGCGAGGTAGCCCGCCGAGCCCAGGAAGGCGGCGCCGCGTGGTCGTGTGTGGTTGTGCTGGAAGGCGCACCTCAAAGCGCACCCCCTGCATGCAGCACCCAATGGCAGGTAACTGCTCAGGTGCAAACGCCCAATTACGAACGCTGGCTTGTGCAAGCCCCGCAGGACGGCGGCTTTGTGGTCTTTTCCGAAACGTGGTATCCGGGCTGGAAGGCCGAGGTGGATGGTCAGGAAGTCCCCCTGTATCGGGCAGATTATCTCTTTCGGGCTGTGCCCGTGCCCGCGGGCACGCATACAATCACCCTGACCTATCGTCCTGTTGAGGTGTGGGTTGGCGCGATGGTAAGTGCGTTGGCGTTGCTGGCTTTGGCTGTGTTGGGACGGCGCAGTGGCTTGCGTTGGCCTTGGGCTGCGTTTAGGGGCAAGGACGATTGATTTCGTCGGTGACGTCTTCCAAACGGAAAATGTAACCAGGATTTTCGGGGTAATATTGGCGGTTTTCCAGCATAGGGAAGTCCGTGCCCAGGTATGTGTTGAGCACCAGGCGAAAGATGTTGACCGCGTTGAGGTCTTCAGGCACGTCTTGGGGGGAGACGCCAGGGAGGTAAAGGGCCGTGAAATTGGACAGGCGTTCCCACAGGCAGGTGTTTTGGGCAGAAGAAAAGTCGGTGTAGAGGCCGGGGCCGTGGTCGGATTGAATGATGATGACCGTGGGGCGGGTGGCGTTGGCCAGGATGCTTTCTACCATGTCTTCGACCCGTTGATTGATGTATTGGAGTTGGTTGATGTAAGCCTCGCGATAAACGGCTTTGCTTTGGGGGAAGTCGTTGCCATCGTTGAAAGTGAAAGGATAGCCCGGGTCACGCGGGTTCCCCTGCGCGTCGAACACAAAGGGCGGGTGCGGCGCGATGATGTGCGCAAAGACGAATTTGGGCTGTGAGGTCGGGGGCAGGTTGGCCAGGGTGTCAAAGTCGTAATTGATGAGCATCCGATGCCCGGAGGTGGATGTGAAAAAGGCGATGGGTGAAAGCAGTGGCGCGAAGATTTTGAGGGGCGTGGTGGCGATGTAATAGGCTGGGAAACCGATGATGTGCAAAGGTTTGGGATGGAGGTAGACGTCGGCTTTGGTGTTGTTCGTTGGCGCCCAATCTGAAGCCACAGCTACGCTGATGTATCCGGCTTCTTTGAGGATTTCCCACGTGCGGCTGTCGGAGATAAGGGGAGACACGCGCCACCAAAAAGGTGAGTCTTCCATGCCGGGCATCAGGTTTTGGATGTAGTCCATGTTGAGGGAAGAGGGCAGAGAAAGCGCGGTGCGGGGATAGTTGGCGCGGCTTTGAGGCACTACGATAAAGCCTTGTTGTTGCAAATCAGTGATGAAGGGCGTGTTGTCGTAGCCGTAAAGCCCTTGGAGCACGTCTGCCCG
>JAADCW010000187.1 GCA_013154225.1 Chloroflexota bacterium | reverse complement strand
AAGGTAACAAAGTAGAGATCCTGAGGGGAATATGCCACATGGGCAAGTTGTTCAGCCGTGGGGGCCATCGCGTGCTTCCAACCCAAGTTACGCTTGAAAGTCCATTGGAAGTAAAGGTCCCTGGGCGCTTCTGCTCGGGGGAAGAACAATTGCAGCCAGCGCGGCACAACCCCAGGGAGCAAACGCACCTGGGGCAAATTCAGGGCAACAAGTTGCGAAAGGTAGTTGGTTCCGGTATTGCGTTCACCGTAGATTTTCAGCACCGATGGCATAGCGCATTTACACCTTATTTGTTAGTTCCGCGAGTTCTTGAAACGAATTTTCAACCAGCGCTGGCCACCAAAATTGTAAGCCGAACCTTTAATTTCTTCTACCGCCAAATTACGTTGAGCACACTGCTCTCGTATCCACCGGAAACTATGTCGCACAGCCCCACCTTGTGTTGAAATATGGTCTCTTCCCACCCATACATTTCCTTGATAATCACGCCTTAACAAATGGGGTGGTTTATAAGACGTCAGAAAAATGCCTCTCTGAGTAGCCGTTGCCACAAATTCATCCAACATCTTCTCAATTTGAGGCTTGGAAGCATGTGTCCAGATTGAGCGCGCTACTACAAAATCAAATTTAGTATCAAAAACGCGAAAATCAAATTCTGTGTTGTGATCAAAACGTGGGGCCTTATAGGCAAGAACTTCTGGATCAAGTAAAAATTGTTTTCCAGCCTCTAACATAGGTACATTAGGTTCAATACCAAAATAATGTTGAGGCAAGAGAAAATGAATTAACCAGTATCCAATTCTCAAACTTCCACAGCCCACATCTAATACACGAGACTCAGGTGTCAATCCCAAGGCTACCAAAGTAATCAGCGTCTTTCGCCCTGCAGTTTCAAACAATTTTGGTGGGCCTCCCAGAAAAACACCTGAAGCCTTCAACTGTTCTACACGATCTCGAAAAGCCATTTTCTCTCCTTTCTTCTCACTCAATAACCACAAAATCAACCATGCGTAAATTATAAACGCATCTTTGCCGCCCTCACACCCCGCGGCCAACAAAAAAGCCTCGCGGACCGGCCCGCGAGGCTGGGTAAACGGGGCTGACAACCCTGCTTAGAGGGTGAAAACATCCCCCGGGTTCAGGACGTGCACCTGGGTGTCGGTTTCGGCCTTTACGCGCTCAGCCCACGCGTTGGGGTCTTGGGCAATGAGCGGCCAGGTGTTGTAGTGAATGGGGATGACGTGTTTGGGGTGGATGAGTTTGACCGCGCGCAGCGCATCATCCGGCCCCATGGTGAAGTTGTCGCCAATGGGCAGCATGGCCAAATCAATGCCCTCTTCGCCAATCAGGGCCATATCGCCAAACAGGCCGGTATCTTGGGCAAAATACAGTTTATGGCCGTCGTTGGTGGTCAGCAAAATGCCCGCGGGGTTGCCGCCGTAGGAGCCATCGGGCAGGGCAGAGCCGTGCAAGGCCAGGGTCAGTTTGAGATAGCCAAAGGGGTGCTTGAACCCACCGCCCAGGTGCTGAGGGTGGACTTTTTCCACGCCTTGGCCGGAAAGCCAGTTGGTGATCTCGTAATTGCTGATCACCAATGCGCCTGTGCGCTTGGCAATGGCGATGGCATCGCCCACATGGTCGCCGTGGCCGTGACTAATCACGATGAAGTCTGGAGACACGCTGTCGGCGGTGGTGCTGGCCGCGGGGTTGTCTGTGAAAAAGGGGTCAATGAGCACTTTGTAACCGTCGCTGGTCTCAACGCCAATGGTCGCGTGGCCGTACCAGGTAATTTTGGTGGTCATGGTTCGCCTCCTTGGAAAAGGGATAAGGGCGGAATACATCCTTAGCAGGCAAAGCCGTGCCCCCAAGGCATACGCTGGGAAGCGCAGGGCAAACGCCACCTCCCCACGCCTTGGGGAAGCCTCAAATTTTGGGCTTTGCCACAAAACCGGCTGTTATCAGTATAAACCAAAAATGGCCGACTGGCACTCGGAATTAGCCAAGATCTGGCCGTGCGTTTGGACTAATCCCTGCCCCGCTCTCACACGGCACCAAAATACGACAATAGGGCAGGAAAAAAGTTCCTGCCCTATTGCAGCAAGTTTCAGAAAACGGGTTTAGTGATGGTGAACGTGCCCGTGATCCAATTCTTCTTGGGTTGCCGGGCGCACGCCAACCACCTTGATTTGGAAGGTGAGGGTTTTGCCGGCCAGAGGATGGTTGAAGTTGAGCAACACGGTGTTTTCTTTGACTTCGGCAATGGTGGCATCGAAAACCTGCCCCTGCTGGTCACGCAGTTGCAAAGGCGTGCCCACTTCCAGGGGGATTTCAGGGGGGAATTCGCTCTTGGGCACCTCAACAAAGGCTTCAGGATTTTCTTCGCCATAGCCTTCTGCCGGGCTTACCACCACCTCTTTGCTCTCGCCCACGGCCATGCCGTAAACCTCTTTTTCCAGGCCGGGGATGATTTGCCCTTTGCCCTGGATGTATTCAATGGGGCCGTGGCCTTCGGAAGAGTCCACCACCTCGCCGTCCACGGTGAGGGTGTATTCCAGGCTGACGACGTCGTTGTCGCCGACAACGCGCTTTTCTTGATCACTCATTTCTTTCTCCTTCAAATTGTTGACGCCTTGCCTTGCTCGTTCCCAGCGGGTCGGCGACCAGTTGGGTGCCAATCAAAGCCAGCGTTCTTTGGATAGGCTTTCATTCTAACATACTTTTGGCGCTCATCCCTTGTAGCGCAGCAGGCGCAACCCGTTGAGCACCACGATCACCGTACTGCCCTCGTGCCCCACCACGCCCCAGGGCAAAGTCAGGCCTGCGCCAAAGGCCGAGGCCACCAAAAGCACAATGACGGCCATCGCGAAGGTGATGTTTTGCCACACCACCTTGCGCGCTTCGCGGGCCAGGCCAATGGCGTAGGGCAGATGGTTGAGGTCGTCGGCCATGAGCACCACATCTGCGGTTTCCAGAGCCACATCGGTGCCCGCGCCACCCATCGCGATGCCCACGTCGGCCAGCGCGAGCGCGGGCGCGTCGTTGACGCCATCGCCCACCATCGCGGTGGGACCATACTGCTTTTGCAGGCGTTCCAGCACCCGCACCTTGTCTTTGGGCAGCAGTTCGGCGTAAAACTCATCTACCCCAACCTGCGAAGCAATACTCGCGGCAACCTGCTGGTTGTCGCCAGTGAGCATGACCACCTTTTCGATGCCCAAATCGTGCAGTTGCTTGACGATTTCCGGGGCTTCCGGGCGCAGGGTGTCGGCTACGGTCAACAGGCCAAGCCACGCGCGGTCTGCAGGCCGATAGGCCGTGATCACCGTCTGGCCTTCAGATTCCAGCGCCAGGATGCGCGCGGTGAGTTCCTTGGGCATACGCACACTGCGCTCGGAGAACATGCGTTCATTGCCCACCCAAATCGCGGTTCCTTCCACCACGCCTTCCACACCCTGGCCAACGATGGCACGGAATTCCGTTGCCGTCGGGATGTCCAGCCCGCGTGCTTCAGCCGCGTGGACAATGGCACGCGCGATGGGGTGTTCTGAGCGGGCTTCCAGCGCGGCCACCCAGCGCAGGAACGTGTCTTCGTCCAACCCTTCCGCGGGATAAACGCCCTGCAGTTGAGGCTCGCCCACGGTGAGGGTGCCGGTTTTATCAAAGGCAATGACCTTGAGGGTCGCAGTGCGTTCCAGATGCGCCCCGCCCTTGAACAGCACACCGTGCCGCGCGCCGTTGGCAATGGCCGAAAGGATGGTCGCCGGCGTTGAAATCACCAGCGCACACGGCGAAGCCACCACCAGCCACGTCATGGCACGATAAAAGGCCTTAGAAAACGGCTGATGGAGGAAGAACGTCGGCACCACGATGAGCACCACGGTGGCCAAAAGCACAAATTTGGCGTATTTGCCTTCAAATTCTTCCAGCATTCGCTGGGTTTTGGCTTTGGCGTCTTGGGCTTCTTCCACCATCTGGACAATCTTTGCCAGGGTGGATTCCTGCGCCAGATGCGTTACCCGAATCTCCACCGTGCCGGTGGTGTTGACCGTGCCCGCGAACACCGGATCGCCCGGCTGTTTGAACACCGGCACTGATTCGCCCGTGATGGGCGATTGGTCCACCTCGGTGGTGCCTTCCACAACCTCGCCGTCAATGGGGAAGCGCTCGCCAGGCCGCACCATGACGATATCCCCCAGCCGCAGTTCTTCCACAGGGACGGTTTTCCAGCCCTCTTCGGTTTTGACTGTGGCCTCTGGGGGACGCAGGTCCATAAGCTTCTCAATGGCCTGCCGCGTGCGCCCCAGCGCGTAGGACTGCAACGTGTTGGAAAGGGAGAACAAGAAGAGCAAAATCGCGCCGTCGGTGGGCTGACCCACCAGGGCCGCGCCCAAGGCCGCGAGGATCATCAGCAGGTCAACGTCAATTTCCCGCTCGGTAATGAGCAGTTTGACGCCTTCCACAAAGCCAAAATAGCCGCCCGCGACATAAGCCACCACATAGAGGCCGGTAGTCGCCCATGAGGGCAAACCCAAGCGGGCGGAAAACGCGGCCAGAAGGGTGGCAATCAAAGTTACCACCGTGAGAATGACCTCAACGGTGGTTTGGGGCAGGCTCAGTTTTTTGGCTTTTTTGGGCTCGGGTTTGGGTGGTGCGATGGCGGCTTCAGCCTCAGCCACCATCGGCGCACGCCGCGGCAATTTGGCCGCGACCACGCCGTTTTCCAACTCCACTTGCACGGGCTGGCCGAAGAACTCGGAAAGGTCGTCCTGCAGTTTCAGCGCGCATTCCTTGCACATGGGCGAATGCGCGTGCGCACAATGCTGCACCTGTTCCCAAGCGCGGTGCCCGGCTTCCTGGGCAACCTGAAGCGCTTGTCCTTCGTCCAACACCCGGGGGTCATATACGATTTTGAGATGGGCCTTGCCGTAGTCGAGTTGGGTTTCCAGAATGCCATCATAGCCCATGAGTGTGTCGGCGAGGACGTCGGTGCAACGCACTTTGGGCATGGTTTTGGCTTCAGTCATGGTACCCGTTACCCCTCGGTTCAGCCCGTTGGCACTCAGGGCAAAGGCCGTAATACACCACCCGAGCGCCTAAAATGCGGAACCCGCTTTTCTCTTCGGCTTCGTGCTCCAACTGCGCCACCGTCGGCGTCGGCAGGTCCACAATGGTATGGCAGCGAATGCAAACCAGGTTGATATGGGGGTCAATGTTGGCATCGTAGTGGGTTGCATCATCGCCCGCATCACCCAGGGCGTGGATGGCACCCAACGCGACCAGCGTCTCCAAGGTGTTGTAAACCGTTGCCAAACTCAAAGAAGGATATTCAGGTTTGAGCACCTGGTAGATGTCTTGCGCGGTGGGATGGTCTTTGCTCTGGCTCAAATAACGACAAATGGCCAGGCGTTGCGGCGTCAGACGCAGACCAGCCTGGCGAAGGGCTTGCACAAGGCGGTTCTCATGTTTATAGGCTATTGAGGCTTCAACGGTAGGCATAATCGTCTCCTTTATCCGAAGGCTCCGTACTTCATTCCAATGTTGAAGTAAGTATAATTCTGGAAAAGCAGGCCTGTCAAGGCCATAAATGCTATTTTTTAAGATTAAACGAAAAATGATATGGTTTTGTGACACTCGCAACGAAAATAGCAATTCTTTTTAATGAAAGAAGTGACATTTGTAATGGAGAAAAGGGTTAAATTTGCTAATTTGCCCTCGCGAAACAAGACCAAGCGTTTCGCGCAAAGTTGTGTTGTATAATGAAATTGCCATGAACCGCCATAAGCGGCCTGCCCCACAGGGGAAACAGGCCGGCTTTCCCTCATAAGGCATTCCTATGGGCTTTCTGTTCGACCCCAACGTGGCTTATCTCCTGCTCATCAGCGGCACGCTGGTGCTCATCGTGGCCCTGCTGACGCCCGGCACCGGCTTGCTGGAACTCACTGCCGTGTTCTTGCTCCTGCTGGCAGGTTACAGCGCCACGCAACTGGCCGTAAACATTTGGGCGATTGCGCTGTGGGGGATAGGCATTGTGTTCTTTGGCCTTTCAGTGCGCCGCACAAAACACACAGGCCTATGGTTGGCCCTGGCCTTGCTGGCCATGACCGTGGGCTCGGTGTTTATCTTCCGCACGCCTTTGGGCGGCAGTGCAGTTTCTCCCTGGCTGGCGGCAACGGCTTCCTTCTTTGTCGGCGGGTTCGGGTGGATTGTGACCCGCAAAATTTTGGAAGCCGAAAGCCAGCCCCCAGCCCACGATTTGAACCGTCTGCTGGGGCAAATTGGCGAAGCCCGCACCGCCATCGCGCCCGAAGGCACCGTGTTTGTCGCCGGCGAAATGTGGACCGCGCGCAGTCAACAGCCCATCGCCCCAGGGCAGATGGTGCGCGTGGTGGCCCGCGAAGGGCTGATTCTGCTGGTCGAACCCGTGCCGTCGGCTTCATCAGAAACCCATGCAACACAAGCATAAAATGGCTCTTCGCTTTCCCCTGAAGTCTTCCCCCGCGTCCGTGATTTCTCCCAAAGGAGGTAGGTAGCCATGTTCTTGAACCCCACTTTTGCCAGCAGTGATGCCGCGCTGAGTTTCCTGTGCTTTGTCGGCATCATTGCCCTGTTTTTCTTCATTATTTTGGCCAAATCCATCAAGATCGTCCCCGAATACCAACGCCTGGTGGTCTTCCGCCTGGGGCGGTGCATCGGCGCCAAGGGGCCTGGGCTGGTCATCCTGATTCCGTTCATTGACCGGGGTATTCGGGTGGATCTGCGGGAACAGGTGCGCGAAATTCCCCACCAAACCTGCATCACCAAAGACAACGCGGCCATTGCCGTGGACTTCATCTGGTATTACAAAGTGCTGGATGCCGAGCAAAGCGTGATTCAGGTGGGTAATTTCGAGGCCGCGGCCCAAGGCATGGCCACCACCACTTTGCGCGCGGTCATCGGCGGCATCTTGCTGGACGACGTCCTCTCCGAGCGCGAGCACATCAACAACATGCTGCGCGCCCGCCTGGATGAAGTGACCGAACGCTGGGGCGTGAAAGTCACCAACGTGGAAATTCGGGAAATCGTGCCGCCCAAGAAGATCCAAGAGGCCATGGACCGCCAGATGTCGGCAGAGCGCGAACGCCGCGCCCTGGTGACCGAATCGTTGGGCAAGCGGGAAGCCGCCATCAACGTGGCTGAAGGCGAAAAGCAAGCGGCCATTCTCAAGGCCGAAGGCGAAAAACAATCAGCCATCCTCAAAGCCGAGGGTGAAAAGCAGGCCCAACTCCTGCGTGCCGAAGGTTTTGCCGCCGCGCTGAAACGCATTTACGGCGTGGCCCAAACCGTGGACCCGAAGACCATGACCTTGCAATACTTCGAAACCCTCAAAGTCATGGGCACCAGTCCGTCCACCAAGTTCATCTTCCCGATGGAATTCACGGGCTTGATGAACGATTTTCTGAAGATGCGGCAAGAAGGTGAACAAACCTCTTCGGAAGAACAAGCCTGACGTTGCGCCTTTGCCGCCAGGCTACCACCTGACCCACGCATCCATCCGCGACCTCACAGCCCTTCAGCGGCTGGAGAAAATCTGCTTTCCCAAAGATGCGTGGCCTCTGCCCGACCTCATCGGCGTGCTCCTGTGGCCTGACGTGGTGCGCTACAAGGTGGTCTATGAAGGCCGCATGGT